>JAKOSX010000040.1 GCA_029776595.1 Bacillota bacterium
CAGCTGAATGTAGTCAGCCAACTCCGGAACAACGACAACTTGGGCGCTGCCCTCGGCAACCAATATATCCCCGACTTTGTGCCGATGAATTCCCAAACTCATCAACGCCCCAAGATAGTCCCGGTGACTGGGCGAAGCCCCCGGTGCCGTCGGGGTTATCTCCAAAAAAGCCAACTCCGGCTGGATGGTCTCCGCAAAATAGTAATCGGGATAAATCACCAAACGTCGACGTTCCGACTTGGGGTAACCGCCAAAAGAATTAAAGCGTACGCCGGTTTTCCAACGCAATGCGGCTTCAGCCTGTTCCCGTTCCGGTGGCTCCAAAAAGTCCGTCCATTGGGGAGCCTGGGTTTTAAGGGCTGTATCCGCCAGATCATTGATACGCGCCAATAATATCTTATAATCCTGATTGGTTTCACTCATCATGGTTTCTCCGTCAACGCTCCTAACTGGGAAGAACGTTTGGCTGCGGCTTCCATGGCCTGTATCACGATGCCCGATAAAGCCCCTTTTTCCAACTCATATAAAGCAGCAGCGGTGGTCCCTCCCGGAGAGGTTACTTCATGGCGCAACAATGCCGGTTCCGAACCGGTCTGACTCAGCATTTCGGAAGCTCCGGCCAGAGTCTCCGCCACCAACAGCCGGGCTTGGGCGCGGCTCAAACCCAACATCACCGCGGCATCGATCATGGCTTCGGCAAAACGAAATACATAAGCCGGGCCGCTTCCGCTGGTTGCGGTTACCGCATCCATCTGTTCATCGGCAACCCGGACCACTTTTCCCACAGCACCGAAGATCGTTTCGGTAAGGTTACAGTCTTCCGGAGTAATCCTGTTTCCGGTGGCATATGCGGAGATTCCCCGGTTCAAACGAGCCGGCGTATTCGGCATGACCCGAACTACCCGGGCACCCGGCAAAAGCCGCTCCAAACCGGCCACCGCCACCCCGGCAACGATGGAAAGGACCAAATGGTCCGGACCAACCATTGGCGCCAAATCGCGACATACTTTATCCATGGTTTGTGGCTTCACTGCAATAAGCAAAACCCGGTTGTCCTCAGCCAATTCCTTTAATGAAGGATAGATACGGACGCCCAACGTATCACGCAACGTTTTAACGCGCTCCGGATTGATTTCCACCACACCAATCCGTTCCGGTTGCAATAATCCGTTACGTATAACCCCTTGTATAATGGCAGAACCCATCATCCCGCCGCCGATAACGCCCAAACGTTCCATCAATCTCTCCTGCTTTCCCGCTCTTTTTTAAATAAAGTCGAGGATAACGATGCCGGAAAGTTACTCCGATCCGTCTCTTCCTCACGAACAATAGGCCGCAACGGCAATGTTACTTCAACACCTGCCGGAGCCAACAGCAGAATCGAATTGCTCACTTTCTTCACGGAACCGTCCAGCGCATAAACGGCACCGCCCAGAAAGTCCGCGATCCGTCGGGCCACCGATTTGTCCGTCTCTTCCAAGTTCAAAATGACGGTCTGTTTGTTCTTCAAATGGTCCACAATGGTCTGGACCTCTTCGAATTCCAAAGGTTCCAAGATGATCATCTTCATCGATTTATTGGGATTGGCCAGACTGACCACTTTCCCCCGCTCCCTGGCTTCCCGAGGTTCCCGGATATCTCGCTTTATGGGCTCCTCATAGGTTGCAGCCAATTCATTATCCTCCACGATCTCTTCCGCTTCAAATCCCAATAAACCCAAAATCTTTTCAAAAAAACCCGGACTCGCCGTTTCACCGGTTGCATCCGATTCGTTGCGAAACTCTTTATCCCGTTGCCGCATTTCATACCACCTCGTTTACTGTCATTCGTCCATCATTTAAACACTGCCGAGCCGATACGCAAAAGATTGGCCCCCTCTTCCACCGCAATCGGATAATCTTGGCTCATTCCCATGGATAGATAACGCCATTCAGGGAAATCACCCGTCGCCGCAATCTCTTCAAAAAGTTCTCTCAAGCGCCGGAAAATCGGGCGGGTGGTCTCCGGTTCCTCCGTTAAAGGAGCCATGGTCATCAACCCGCATGGAATAAGTCTGGGATAAGCCTTCAGGTTCTCCATGAATCCCGGAAGTTCATTGGGAGACAGTCCGTGTTTGGTTAACTCCCCCGATATATTCAACTGAATCAGAAATTTCACCTGTTTCTGAAGTTTATCGGCCTGCTTGGCCAATTCCTCCACCAAAGCGGGGCGGTCCACCGAATGAATCAGGTCAAAATGCTCCAGAGCAGCTTTCACTTTATTGGTCTGAAGCGTCCCAATCAAATGCTTGACCACATTCCCGGAGAGCAACGGAAACTTCCGAACGCCTTCCTGGACCCGGTTTTCGGCAATATGGCCCACTCCGGCTGCAATCGCCTCCTCGATTCGCGCCACATCCACATATTTGGTGACGGCAATCAGGGTGATTTCCCCCGGATTCCGATTGGCCCGCAGCGCACTCTCCCGGATTTTTCCCCTAATTTCAGCCAAATTTTGAACCACATCAGCCATCATGATTACCCCAGTAATTTCGAACCCAGCTCGGCCAGATCCGAACGTTCTCCTTTAACAAAGGTAATATGCCCGGCAATCTTCTCGCTCTTGAACCGTTCCACCACAAAAGTCAATCCGTTACTGTTGGAATCCAGATACGGATGGTCAATCTGATAGGGGTCTCCGGTTAAGACGATTTTGGTCCCTTCGCCGACCCGGGTGATGACGGTCCGCACCTCATGGGAAGAAAGATTCTGGGCTTCGTCGATCAATAAAAACTGTCCCGGAATACTCCGGCCGCGAATATACGTCAATGCCTCCAGTTCCAGCAAATTCATATCTTTCATGCTGTTGACCAGATTATCGATTTTTCCATTTTTCTCCCGGTTACTGAAGAGAAATTCCAGATTATCATAGATCGGTTGCATCCAAGGCCGCAACTTCTCATTGATATCACCCGGCAAAAAGCCCAGGTCTTGGCCCATGGGAATCACCGGACGGGAGACGGAAAGCTTGCGATACCTGGATTCTTCCACCACTTTTTGCAAACCGGCGGCCAAGGCCAACAACGTCTTCCCCGTTCCGGCCCTACCGATCAACGTCACCAACCGGATCTCGTCGTCCAAGAGGAGATCCAGCGCAAATTTCTGCTCTTTATTCTTGGCTTTCAACCCAAAAGGATCGAAATTAGCGTAACGTAACGGAACCAGTTTTCCTCCGGAAAGATGGCGGGTCAATGCGGATTTGGAGGAACCGTAACTGTCTTCCAGGATCACCATCTGATTGGGATAAAGCTCGGTTTCATCCAGAATCACGGAACCCGTGCTGTAAAAGGTATCAATAATCTCCGGAGCAACTTTTACGGTACGGAAACCCGTATAAACCTCTTCGATGTCGATCTTGTCGGTTTCGTAATCTTCGGCTTGAATGCCCAAGGCGTCGGCCTTGATTCGCATATTGATGTCTTTCGTAATCAAAATCACCGGTTTATCGGAACTTTCTTTCAAAGCCAGCGCTACCGCTATGATTCGGTTATCGATTTTATTCCTGTCCAGAGTTACCGGAAGCCGGTCGACTTCTTGATGATTGAGTTCAACCCGGAGTATCCCCCGGTTTTCCCCTAAGGAAACTCCCTGGTCCAAATGGCCGTTGGCCCGAAGTTTGTCGAGGAACGATGAAACCCATCGGGCATTTCGCCCGACCTCATCTTGGCGTTTCTTATGTCCGTCGATCTCCTCCACCACTGCAAGAGGAATGATAATATCATTGTCCTGAAAGGCGGTTAATGCCCTCGGATCATGCACCAACACACTGGTATCCAACACAAACGTTTTTTTCAAAGGCGGGCCTCCTATCGTGATAAAATGGCAGTGCCAAATTCCAATCCGGTAACGATTGCCCGATTACCGTCTGTTTCAAGGACCCGTATCTCCCGTTCTTCGAACTCATCTCCTCTCACAACGCGTACCCACGTTTTGTCCTTTTTACGAATGATCGCCTGAACCGGAATGGAACTTCCCTTGACACGGCGATAAACCATGAATAATTTTTGACGCCGTTCCGGCACAAAACCGATTTCCGGACGGCTGTTATAAAATCCTACCATCATTTTATCATTCGTTAAGGAAATTATATCAATGATTTTAATATTTCTCCAGCCATTTGTTGTTTTCACTTCCCATTCGTCGCCCGGGCGGGGCGTACCGACCACCTGAGGATCAACTTTGGCCGCCAACACCTCAGTGAAAGGCTCAACCAGCTTGCCGACGGGTTCGCCTGCAGACACCCGCGACGTCGGAGCCTTTAAAGGAAATTTCTGTTTGAAGATATCTTCGGACAACTGCCTGAAGCTTTCAGGATTGAACCGGCTTTCAAAGCCGTCGTACTCACTGCAAAAAATCCCGGAAGAAGCGGCGGTAATCATCGTAATCCCGCCGGTCAAGTACTCCAGCTTGGTCAAAGCTTTATGGGCTTCCTCCCGGTTAACCCGAATGCTCTGTAAAACGCGTTGCCGTTCCTTTTCCAGAGAGGCCAGATCCGCACTGACCGCTGCTTTATTGGACACGGCCTGCCTACGGGCAATTTCGGAGTTGATCCGTTTTAACTCCACTTCCAGGCCATCGTTTTCGCTTTGGTATAACGCCGCTTTTTTGGCCAGACGCAACGCATCTTCGGAAAGGTTTTCCGTAGGTTCCGGGCTAATCCAACCAATGACTTCGCCGCGGGGAACCATCGTCCCGGACGGGATGCGAATGGTAAGATACCCATCGGCCGGAGCTTCTAATAACGTTTCATTCCGGAGATAAACCGCTTCCACCCAACATCCCTTGGTGATGGTTCCGGTCTCCACGATGACCGTCCGTTGAGGGAAATTCGCCAGAACCAGCCATCCCAATTCCAAGACTAACAGAAAAACGAGGATCATAAGGAAAATCCGCAACCACTTGCCCAAAAGGCGCGGATGCTTACGTTGAAACAATGCCACAACCTCCACGTAAGGCAATAACTCCCATCATTCGGCCGGTGGTTTTGGTCGCCCGGTAAGAGAAAAACGGTTCCGAATGACAGATGGTGCAAAAATTCGATGATACAATGGCGTTTCGGGGAACACCCGCCTGTTGTAATATGATGGTATTCACTGCCGCCAAATCCACAAAAGTGCCGCCGTCCTCCCGCCGTACGGCCTCGGGATATTGGTTACTAAAAATATCGGCTAAATCATCTCCGACCTGAAAGCATTTTCCACAAATTGCCGGCCCCAAACCGATCCGGCAGTGGGCCGGGTCGGTCCCAAAGGCTTCCGTCATCGTCTCCAACGTCGTCCGGGCAATTTCATGTAACGTACCCCGCCAGCCGGCGTGGGCGATGCCGACGGCCGGTGTCCGGGTATCATAATAAAAGATGGGCATACAGTCGGCCGTAAATACGGCCAAGGCCAGTCCCGGCTCCCGGGTAACCAGCGCATCCGTCTCCGGGATCAAATCGGCTACATCCGTTACGGTTTTACCGGGATAATCCCCGTCCACGACAGCCACCCGGGTGCCATGCACCTGGTAAGCCGCAACCAATCGGTAGCCTTCCAGCCCCAAACAACGCAAAAAGCGGCGATGATTTGCCATCACACGCTCAAGGCTTTCCCCGGTATGTAAGGCCATATTCCCCGCTTTTTGATTGGAAAACCCCTGAATGACAGAGGAATCATTTAATTTGGAACATTGAACATAACCCAGCTCGCCACAACGGCCACTAACCCAACCACTCAACGGCTTCACTCCTTAAGGCTGCCATTCAACGATCGCCCCCGAATCCAGGCTTTGGGCCACCGCAATCAACCGTTGGTTGGATGAACCGCGGAACGGATGTGACGTTGTCCGCAAGCTTTGAATAAAGGGCCCATCCACCAAAACATCCGTCACGGACAGCAGTTCCCGGTATCCCGGTTGATCCATACGGTTCATCAAGTCTTCCCAACGATACCCGGTATATACCCAGATATTCAGGCCCAGTTTCTTAAAATAAGCCGCGAGCCCGGCCACAGCCGGCGCTTGCAAAAACGGTTCCCCTCCGCTGAAGGTGATCCCGCTGATCAACGGATGGATGGGAATTCGCTGCAGCAACGTTTCACCGTCTACCGTTTCGCCTCCCTGCAGGTCCCAAGTCTCCGGATTATGGCATCCGGGGCAGGCATGCTCACAACCCTGACAGAATATCGTATGCCGCAACCCCGGACCGTCGACAATACTTTCCCGAACCACACCGGCAATTCGCAATCGAATCGTTTCCATCAAACCCTCTTAAATCTGATGTTTTACCCGATGGAACAACTCTGCGCGCTTAGCGTCGTTGAACCGGTCGATGGTCGACAGATAGCCGGTAATCCGACGAATTCTACGGATTTGCACGGACCCGCAGGACGGGCATTCATCATCGATAATCCCTCGATGGAAACAGCTCATGCATTCATCGATGGGGAAGTTAATCCCCACATAACCCATATTGCAATTTCCCATATGCCTTAAGAGATTTTCGTATGCCTCCAGATTGTTCACGGGCGGTGCTTCCATCTCCACATAACTGATATGGCCCGCATTGGTAAATTCGTGATACGGCCCTTCAATGCGCACTTTATCAAAGGACGAAATCTCATAATCCACCGGCACATGGAAACTATTGGTATAAAATTCCCGATCCGTCACACCGGGGATTACGCCGAAATCTCTCCGGTCAAGCTTGACAAAACGGCCGGACAACCCTTCGGCCGGCGTCGCCAGCAGGGTATAGTTGAGGTCATATTCCTCGGCAAACGCATCGGTTAATTTACGCATGGTGCTGACGATCTCCAAACCTAACCGTTGCGCCATCGGATCTTCCCCGTGATGCTTTCCGGTCAGCCGGACCAACGTTTCCGCCAAACCAATGAAACCGATGGACAGGGTCCCATGCTTGAGCACCGGGCCGATAGGATCGTTGGGTCCCAGTTTTTCCGAATCAAGATAGAGGCCTTGTCCCATCAAGAACGGCATATCCCGGACTTTCAGTTTGCACTGGACCCGGTAACGGTGATAAAGCTGCCGCGCAGCCAAGGTCATCACCGCTTCCAGTTCCCGGAAAAATGCCTCCAGCTCGCCGCCGGACTTAATGGCCAAGCGGGGCAGATTGATCGTGGTGAATGACAGGTTGCCCCGTCCGGTACTGACGGAGGCTCCGTGACGGTTGGCCAACACCCGGGTACGGCAGCCCATATAAGAGGCTTCCTCACCGTACGGCCGGTTAAAGGTCGAATCCATAAATGCGAAGGTCGGATTGAGCCGTTGCGCCGACACCCGCATCGCCAGTTGGAAAAGATCATAGTTGGGATCGCCGGGGTCAAAGTTCACCCCGTGTTTCAGCCGGAAAATAATATTAGGGAAAATGGGGGTCTCCCCATGACCCAATCCTTTTTCATAAGCCAACAGCAGGGACCGGGTGACCAACCGCCCTTCCGGGGAGGTATCGCAGCCCAAGTTGATGCTGCTGAACGGCACCTGGGCCCCGGCCCGGCTGTGCATGGAGTTGAGATTGTAGATCAGGGCCTCCATAGCCTGATACACTTCGTCTTCCGACGCACCGGCCACAAATTTGGCCATATCCCGGTCGAAGAAAGCGAAAGACTGCCCGCCGTGCATGTCATTTTGCGAACTTTGCAAAATGATGGCAGCCAAGGCTGTGGCCGAACTCGGGCGTTTCGGCGGCCGGATATAGCCGTGCCCGTTGTTGAAGCCGTTTTCCAACAGCCGCCCCAAGGGAATTTGGACGCAAGTCAGCGTCTTCCCGTAAAAATCCAAATCATGAATGTGATAATCCCCTTCGATATGCGCCCGGGCCATCTCTTCCGGGATCAACCGGGTCAGGTAATATTGTTTGCTGGCCGCCGACGCAATTTGCAACATCTTGGCGGACGGCGAATTGCTGATATTTGCGTTTTCCCTGCTGGTCTCCACCAAGATATCCTGGACCACGTCCATCAGCTCGGAACGGGCTTCCCGCATCCGGGTGCGGCGATCCCGATAAAGTATGTAAGCTTTCGCCGTTTTGGCATGGCCCGTTTCAATCAATATTTTCTCGACAGCATCCTGCACATCTTCCACTGTCGGTATAATCGTCCCCAGCTTCTTGCTTAAATACTGAATGACGACCTCGGCCAGTTCTTCGGCCAACTGCCGATCCTCGCCGCCGACCGCTTTGGCCGCCTTAAAAATGGCAGCCGCAATCTTCGACGAATCAAACTCCACGACCCGGCCGTCCCGTTTCCGAATGGAATGAAAGGTCTTTTCCGGAACCCGTTTTATAAACTTCACAACATTGGGAGCCTCTTCGAATTCCATTTTAAATTCCATCGAATTTTTCGCCATCAGTTTTTCTCCTCCGGTTTATCGTTTCGTTTATCCAAAAATTCCTGCAATTCCCGCATCAGCGTTTCCACATCTTTAAACTCGCGGTGAACCGAAGCAAACCGGACATAAGCAACCCCATCCAGTTTTTTCAGCTCCGCCATAACCAGTTCACCGATTTCCGTGGAACGCACTTCCGGCTCCATCCGGTTCCGCAATTCCCTTTCGACCGTATCGATTAAGTTTTCAATGGTAATGATGGAAACCGGCCGCTTTTCGCAGGCTTTGAGCAATCCGTTGCGAATTTTCTGCCGGTCGAAACTCTCCCGGCGATCATCTTTTTTGATCACAATTAACGGCGTTTCCTCAATCCGTTCATAGGTTGTAAAACGCCGTTGACATTCTAAACATTTCCGCCGCCTGCGAATGGCATTGTTTTCATCCGATGCCCGGGAATCGATAACTTTGCTGTCAGGCTGGCCGCAATAAGGACAACGCATGCTTCAGCCCTCCTTAATACCACATCTTGTATCATTTAATATTATATAACCCAATATATGGCGTGTCCAGATTTTTCTTCCCTGAATTTGGCTGAAATTTTCGATTTACCCCCTTTTTTACCGGGATACCTCGGAAATTGCAAAAGAGTTCAACCTGGTGCATTATAGGCAATCAATCTGAACCCACGGCCTGTAATAAAAAAGTTGACATACCCACCGTCAAAAAATGAGAGCCTAGCGAGGAACAGTAGGCTCTCAGAATTTACTTTTTCCCGTTTCGTTTAAGCGCTTGCAAACCCGGCTTCGCTTCGGCCTTGTTTCCGCCCCTTTTTCCAGGTTTAACTCCGCCTTTTACTTTTCCGTTTGTTCCCGGGCGGCCCGGCGGACGGATCAGGCACTTGGGCCCATAGCCGATTAAGTCTTCCCGCCCTGCCAGAGTAAGGGCTTCATAGACCAATTTATAGTTCGACGGTTTTCGGTATTGCAGCAAAGCCCGTTGCATCGCTTTTTCCTTCGGCGACTTGGGCACATACACTTCTTCCATGGTCCGCGGATCCAGCCCGGTATAAAACATACAGGTGGAAAGACTTCCCGGCGTCGGATAAAAATCTTGGACCTGCTCGGGCGTATATTTGATATCCCTCAGGTATTCCGCCAGTTCAATGGCTGCCGCCAAATCGCTGCCCGGATGACTCGACAACAAATACGGCACCAAATATTGCTCTTTCCCCAATTTCCGGTTGATCTCGTAAAATTTCCGGACAAACCGGTCATAAACGGCTCGGCTGGGCTTTCCCATCCGTTTTAACACTCGGTCGACCACATGCTCCGGTGCCACTTTCAGTTGGCCGCTGACATGATGCTCGCAGAGTTCTTCAAAGAACGTGTCATCTTTGTCGAGCATCAGATAGTCATAACGAATTCCGGACCGAATAAAAACCTTCTTCACTTCGGGTAATTCCCGCAATTTCCTAAGCAGTTGCAGATATTCGCGGTGATCGACGATGAGGTGCCGGCAGCCACCGTTGTCCATGCATTGTTTATCCTTACAGGCCCCGTGCTTGGCCTGTATCATGCAGGACGGATTACGGAAGTTGGCCGTGGGGCCGCCGACGTCATGGATATATCCTTTGAAGTTGTCCATCCAGACCAACTTCTTCGCTTCAGCCAGGATCGAAGCTTGGCTCCGTTTTTGAATGATCCGGCCCTGATGGAAAGTGAGCGCACAAAACGCGCATCCGCCGAAACACCCCCGATGGCTGGTAATGCTGAATTCCACTTCCCGGATGGCCGGGACGCCGCCCTCCGTCTCGTAGACCGGATGATAGGTCCGCTGATATGGCAACGCGTAAACTCGGTCCATCTCCTCCACGGTCAGCGGCAAAGCCGGAGGATTCTGGACAAGATAACGGTTGCCGTGGGGTTGCACCAAAATTTTTCCCCGTATGGGGTCCTGCTCATCATATTGGATTTTAAAAGCGTCGGCATAGCGCCGTTTATCCGATTGTACCTCTTCAAAGGACGGCACCATCACTATTTTGGCGCTTTTCTCCAGGTCCGTCAGATCATCCGTCAAATAACACGTACCCCGGACATCCCGGATTTCCCGGATCGTTTCGCCCCGGGCCAAACGAGCGGCCACCTCCAGGATGGGTTTTTCCCCCATACCGTAGATTAACAGATCCGCTTTGGAATCCACCAAAACCGAGCGGCGCACCGTATCGCTCCAATAATCATAATGGGCAAACCGCCGCAAACTGGCTTCAATTCCGCCTAAAATGATGGGAATGTCCTTAAACGCCTCCCGGACCCGATTGGCATAAACGATGAGCGCCCTGTCCGGCCGCATCCCCGCTTTTCCGCCGGGAGCGTATACGTCTTCACTGCGTGGCTTCTTACTGGCAGTATAATGATTCACCATGCTGTCGATAACCCCGGATGAGACCAACACGGCATATCTGGGCCTGCCCAGCGCCTCAAAGTCACGGGTACTCCGCCAGTCGGGCAAAGCCACAATGCCCACCCGGTAGCCTTCGCTTTCCAACAACCGGGAGATGATGGCCGTCCCAAAACTGGGATGATCCACATAAGCATCGCCGCTGACCAGCAAAAAGTCCAGCCGGTCCCAGCCCCGCTCCGCCATATCCGCCCGGGAAATGGGTAAAAATTGCGTGTGATGTTTCATCATAGGGCTATTTTACCCTGACCGGGCCGAAGTTACAAGCCATAAATCAGTTTACAGCTTCAACTGCTTTTTTCGATTCATTCCGTCATAATATCCAGACTCCCAAAGACCACATCCGTATCCAGGAGCAGATAGGGTTTGCTCTCGTCCAGGCCGGGCGATTGCCAGGAAGCTTCGCCGAATGAGATCTGGTTTCCGTTGGGCAGATTGGCCCCGGCAAAAGCCGCATCCACGGTGAGTTTCACAGGAGTGCCGGGCTTTATTTTGATGACGGCAGACCCAAAAACGACATTGACCTGAACCCGGGTGACTCCTTGACTCGCTTCCGGCTCAGCCAATTCGATTACCCCGCTGCCGAAGATAATATCGTATTTCCCGCTTCCTCCCGCCTGGATCCGGGATTCATCAAACACGATGGAACGCTGTCCTTCTTTTCGGGTAAAATGCCCCATCAGCATCGAAATTCCCATGTAAATTAATAAAAACGAAATAAACAACCGCAGAAAAGGAATATGTATCCCGAAGACAACCTTAATAATCATCACCAAACCCAAAAGCACTAAGAAAATCCCCCAGAACATCTGCGTAAACAAAAATCCCATTCGCATCAGACACCTCCGCCAGAACTCTTTTCATTTAAGTATATCGTACCCGGTTGGCAAATACTACTAATTATTTTGGAAAAAATAAAAGGCAGCCCACAGGCTGCCTTTGATGAGAGCATATCATTTAAAACGTGTATTGAAGGGTCAACTGGTTGAAGTCTGCAGAATCCGTTTGGAATTCCGCGCTGATGTTCTTGGTTACGTTGTAACCGACTTTGGCTGCCCAATCTTCGCTATCCACGTTATATTCACCGCGGACGCTGAATTTCTCTTGGGTGTAAGCAGCACCGATTAACGCTTGTTCCTCAGAAGAATTTACCGGGTTGCCATATTCACCGTAAATGGTCACGGAGTCAATGGGCTTAGCTTCAACCTGCCATACCAACGCTGCGTCACCGCCGGTTTTCAGATCCTGATAGTTCACGCCAACGGTAACCATGGGAGTAATGTTGTAATCCAGCTCGATTTGGTAAGCACCGTTATCCGCTACCACTTGGCCCATTCCGTCAAGGGTTTCATACGGCTGAACGCCGATTTCCAGATTGATCTTCTCGCCCAAGTTCGGAGAGATATTAACCGCCAACGGAGCCTTCATCTCATGGAAGTTGGCGCCGTCCATCATATCCATAACGCTCGGGTTGTTTCCAAATTGCCCTACCTGAACGCTGAATAAATCGTTTTTATACGTTAAGCTGGCTTCGTCAACCTGTAACAAATCCACAAAATCGGAGTTCAAGGTCACATTGTAATCGATATTGGTATCCAATTTACCGTCCAAGCTGATCTCGGTTTCGAGCACATTGGTATGCTCCGTGATTTTGTATTCCACTTCACCGGAAACAACAGGGGCTGCAGATACGGCGATTGCTGTAGAGAATACCATGGTTAAGGTGAGAATGGGTGCGATGATTTTCTTCATTGTTTTGCCTCCTAGAAATTTGTTTTGATGAAATGCTGCGATTCGAAACCATGTTACAACGACATCGGTACCTTGTTCCTTTTTGCGGCCCCTTGGTTGGACCGTATGAAGTTATCAAGGTTCCTTGGTTGTAATTCTACACTTTAGCTGCGGAAATGTGAATACGCAAAATATTTCCGGTTAACAACATAATTATGTTGCGCATTTTGGAAAAGGAGGAACGCCCCACCATAAAAAATAAGCATTGCCCAAACGGACAATGCAATGTAAATCAATACGTATCATCCCTTCGTTAAGCCCTGGGATGATATTTGGTATAGACGGAACGAATCCGCTCTTTGGTCAAATGGGTGTAAATCTGCGTACTCGACAGATCCACATGACCCAACAGTTCCTGGACCACCCGGAGGTCGGCGCCGTTTTCCAACAAATGGGTGGCAAAGGTATGCCGCAGGGTATGGGGGCTCATTTTCCTGTTGAAAGCCAAACGCTTCAAGTATTTATCGAACATCCGCTGAATGCTTCGGCCGCTAAGGCGGGTTCCCCGGTAATTTAAAAACACATACTCAGACGGAGCTCCGTTTTTCTCCAACAACACCGGACGGACTTCCGAAAGATAGCGGGCAATGGCCCGTTTGGCCGCTCCGCCCAGCGGGACCATGCGCTCTTTGGAACCTTTCCCGAAAACCCGGACATATCCCCGACCCAAGTCAAGATCAGCCAGGGTTAACCCCTCCACTTCGCTCAGGCGCAGCCCGCTGGAGTAAAACAATTCTAAAATGGCCGCATCGCGAATCCCCAACGGATCGTTCCGATCCGGCAGTTCCAACAGGGCATCGACTTCCTCCGGATAAAAGAACCGGGGCAAGCGTTTTTCCCGCTTGGGAGTACTGATGGTGACCATCGGATTATGGTTCAGATACCCCTGGCGGCAAAGATACTTGAAAAAAGAGCGCAAACAGGAGACTTTCCGAGAGATGGTGGCCTTGGCCCTCTCTTCCCGTTTTAATTCCCCCAGATAACTCCGGATATTCGTATAATGAATCTGCGCGATGTCGCCCACTCCGGCGTCGCGGAGAAATTGGAAAAACTGGCTGAGATCCAATCCGTAGCTTTCCAACGTATGCTCCGAATAGTTCAGGTTTGCACGAAGATGGGTCAAAAACTCATCCGCCAAGTTTTCGAATGAAACCATGATACCCTCCAAGATTCAGTTAAGCCAGTTGACAGCAGACTATGGGCCTTCATCAGACGATACCTAAAACCCCTTGGGCAATATTCACCGAATGGCCGTCGATCCGAAGCAAAAATTCGATGAGGTCCAAATAGGCGGAACTGGTGGCCATGGTCTTGGGATTCCCGGACTGCATTCGGTCAAAATGATTATACCGGAACGCTTTTTCCAACCGCAAAATCCGGGGATGTTCCTGGATCACCCGGGTGGCCAAGGCTTTGTCTTCCGTTTCAAAAGCCTGTAACGCCAAGGCGAAATTATTCTGAATCTGCTGAAACATCTGGGTCAACTCTTCAAAACCTTCCTCCGAAAAATGCAACTCTTCCTGATCCATTTTGGAGACGATCTGCACGATGCCTACCAACACATCACCGATATGCTCCAAGTCATTAGCCGTATACAATATTTTTATCGTCTGTTGCATCAAATCATCGGTCAGACGGTTGGAACCCAACCCTGCCAAAAAGTTTGCAATTTTCTTATAGAGCGTATCCATGGCCTTTTCGGTTTCCCGAATCCGGCCGATGGCTTCCTCATTCAAATACTTGAAAATCGGTAAAACCGGCTGCATCATATTTTCATAAAGGATCTGCCCCATCTCCACCGTTTGCCGATGGGCCTGATCTACGGCCAATTCCGGGACCTGAAGCAAGTCATCTTTCAACAGCCGGGCTTCGGCCAAATCCGGATATTTCTCCGGCAAAATCCGCTCCATAAGAGCGGCAACCCGGGGCACCACCGGAAGAAAGCCGATGGCCATCACCAACGAAAACAAGGTATAGGCATTGGCGATCTGATGATTGATATCACCGGAACTCCATCGGATAACCTCGGTTAACGGCCGGTAAAACGGGAGAAAAAGCACACCGTTAATCAATTTAAAGCCGAAATTGGCATAAGCCGCTCGTTTGGAATCCAGTCCCGGCGCACCCCAGCTGGAAAGCAAGCCAGTTAACGTAGCTCCCAAATGGGCTCCCAACACAAACGGAATGATCGCATACACATCGACCAAACGGTGAGAACCCAAGGTCATCAACAGCGCCAAAAATGCGGTACTACTCTGAAAGACAGCCGTCACTACAATCCCCACCACGAACTCTAACACCGGATAGTTCCGTAAGGCGATGAGTAGTTGAGATATAGCCGGATTATCCCTCCAAGACTCGGTCGAGGATGACATGACAATCGTTCCGAAAAAAATCAGCCCCAAGCCAAGGATGGCTTGCCCCAGACTGCGGCGCTTCATCCTCTTGGAAAACATATACAACAACGACCCAACAAATATCAGGATCAACGCTAAATCCGCCGTCCGAAACACAATAATCTGGACAGTCAATGAAGCCCCGATGTAAGAACCCAACAACACCTCTAAAGCTTGAGCCAATGGAATCAAACCGGCACTGACAAAACCAACGACCAGCGCTGTAGTGGCACTGCTGCTTTGCAGTCCAAATGCAACCAACGTACCAATCCCTAACCCCATCCCGGGGTAACGGGTCAAAAGTTTCGTCAGTTGCTTCAGGCGTTGGGTCGTCATTTTCTGCAGGCTTTCAGAGCACATCTGCATCCCAAAGATAAACAGCCCCAATCCCCCGGCGATACCGATCAATGGTGAAAACCAGTTCATACTCAAGGTTCCACCTTTCGTCTAAAAGAATGCCGTTCCCCGGTTTCGATAAAGATCACCATCTCAGCGATGTTTACCCCATGATCGGCAATTCGTTCCAGATAGCGGACGGTCAGCAAAACACTGAAGGCTTGGTCTAACGTATCGGGACTATTTTGGACGTAGTGAGTTAATTCATCATACAAATCAAGATACAGCCGGTCGATCGCCTGGTCATCGGCATCCAACTGCCGGGCCGTATCCAGATTAAGTTCCCGGTAAGACGACAAACTTTTCTTGACCACGGCCTGAACCATTTCCGCCATCCGCGGCACATACTCCAGTGGTTTAAACCATTCCTTTTTGGCCTTCAGCCGCAGCGCCGTTTCGGCAATATCACACGCATAATCGCTGATACGCTCCAATTCGCGGCTGATCCGCATCGCTGCAGCCAACCGCCGCAAATCCTGAACTACCGGTTGCTGAATGGATATCAGTTCCAAACAATCGAGCTCAAGCTGACTGTCAGCCTGATCGATAGCATCATCGGCATTGATAACAGTCAGCGCCAAAGCCTCATCCTGTTCAACAAAAGATTGCATCGCCAGTTGCAGTTGCCGGCAAACCTGTTCGCCAATAGCCAATACCCGTTCTTTGATGTTGATGATGGCCCGATCATATGCATTCATTCGCCCAAACATCTTTGCCAACCTCCTTTACGCCGCCCTTACGCTGATAATAGTATTTTAAAATATTTGGTAAAATGCCTCAAATACTTTTATAAAAAAAATCGGAGAATCTCCGGTATTCTCCGATTTAATGTCCGCCATTCTCCTTTGGGGGTCAGTTCTCTTTCAATATGTTCAAGATCGTCTCCAGCCGGGATAACGCCCGCTCGGCATAGGCCAAATTCCGCTCTTTCTTGCCCCGGAGTTTCTCTGCCAAAGGCGCAAACAACCCGAAGTTCACATTCATCGGTTGAAAATACTTGGGGTCAGCATGGCAAATATACCCGATAAGGGCCCCCAAAGCGGTATCTGTCGGAAATTCCAGCGGCTTTTGGCCTTTCAACATCCGTGCGCAGTTGGTTCCGGCCAGCCAGCCGGCTGCCGCGGACTCCACGTACCCTTCCACCCCGGTCATCTGACCGGCAAAAAACAGGTCGTCCCGTAGTTTGGTCTGGAGGGTGGGTTTTAAAACCGTCGGCGCATTGATATAGACGTTACGATGCATGACCCCGTAACGCATAAATTCAGCGTTTTCCAACCCGGGTATCATCCGAAATACCCGTTTTTGTTCTCCCCACTTCAAATGGGTTTGAAAACCGACCAGATTGTAAAGCCGACCTTCCCGGTCTTCCGGCCGCAGTTGCACCAAAGCATAAGGCCGCTTGCCGGTCCGCGGATCGATGACGCCCACCGGTTTCATCGTCCCGAAACGCAACGTATCAACGCCCCGTTTGGCCAGCACCTCAACAGGCATGCATCCTTCGAAAAAGATGGCCCGTTCATCCGGCAAATGGGCTTCGGACACTTCCGCATTGACCAGTTCCTGCCAAAAGGCCAAATACTCTTCTTTGGTCATGGGACAGTTGAGATAATCAGCATCTCCCTTGCCATAACGTGAGGCCGCAAAGACAATCTCCCGGTTAATCGAATCGCCGCTGACAATGGGCGCGGCTGCATCGTAAAAATAGAAATAATCTTTTCCGGTAAACTCCAAAATCCGCCCGGCCAAAGCAGGCGAGGTCAGGGGGCCGGTAGCAATGATCGCCGGCCCGTCCGGAATTTCGGTGCATTCCTCACGAACCACTTCCACCAATGGATGGTTGGAAAGCTTCTCCGTGATCATTCCCGCAAATTCGTGGCGGTTCACCGCCAATGCCCCTCCCGCCGGGACCCGGGTGGCGTCAGCCGCCTCCATCACCAGGGAGCCGAGACGCCGCAATTCCTCTTTTAACAGGCCGACCGCATTTTCCAGAGAAGCTCCCCGTAACGAATTGCTGCAGACCAGCTCGGCAAAATCGCCGCTCTGATGAGCAGGCGTCATTTTTGCGGGACGCATCTCATACAAGCGTACCGGAATGCCCTGACACGCCAACTGCCAGACAGCTTCCGATCCGGCCAGGCCGGCACCGATCACTTTCACCGGATTCACTGTTTCGCCCCCTGTTCACTGCTTTCAACCACATCACTGTATTTGCATTGCTCATTGAGGCAAGTGACCGTCAGCTTGCCATCTTTTCCGGCTTTAGCAACCATCATGGCGCTGCATTGGGGGCAAGGGTCTTTATACGGCCGTTCCCAACTGGCAAAATCACATTGGGGATACCGATTACATCCGAAAAACAGCCGTCCCCG
The DNA here is from genome assembly GCA_029776595.1 of Bacillota bacterium. Taxonomy (GTDB): domain Bacteria; phylum Bacillota; class UBA4882; order UBA8346; family UBA8346; genus JAKOSX01. Next base: position 17,773 of record JAKOSX010000040.1, read on the forward strand.
CTTGGTTTTTCTCTCGGTAATCATTCCTTCGCCGCATTTCGGGCAGAGAATGCCCAATTCTTTCCGGATGGGTTTGGTGTTTTTGCATTCGGGATAACCGGGACAGGCCAAGAATTTGCCGAACCGCCCATACTTGTAAACCATGGTCCGTCCGCATTTTTCACACTTCTGATCGCTTTCTTCCGGCGCCAGTTCGACTTTTTCCACTTTTTCGAGGGCACTCTGCAATTCCTGACTGAACGGCTCATAAAAGTCAGACAAAACTTGGATCCAATCCACGTCGCCTTCGGCTATCTGATCCAGCTTTTCTTCCATATCGGCCGTAAAATCATAATCAATAATTTTAGAAAATTCCTGTTTCAACAGATCAACGACCACTTGGCCAAGTTCGGTCGGTTTAAACCGTTTATCTTCCAACGTCACATAGTTCCGTTTCAGGATGGTCTCAATGATCGGCGCATAGGTACTGGGTCGGCCGATCCCCTTCTCTTCCAAGGTCTTAATAAGCGTTGCCTCGGTATATCGGGGTGGCGGCTGAGTAAAATGCTGCTTCAAATCGAGTTTTTGCAGGAGCACCGTCTCGCCTTCATTCAACTCGGGAAGCTGGCCTTCCGTCTCGCCTTCCTCGTCATCCTTGCTTTCCTGATAAACCTCTAAAAAGCCGGAAAACTTCACGGTGCTGCCGGTAGCCTTGAAAAGATAATCGGAGGTTTTAATATCCACCGAAACCGTATTGAAGACGGCCGGTGCCATTTGGCTGGCAATAAAACGACTCCAAATCAATTGATACAAGCGATATTGATCCCGGGTCAAATACGGCTTCACATCTTCGGGATGCCGCGATGCCAGCGTAGGCCGGATGGCTTCATGCGCCTCCTGGGCTCCGGCGGTTTTCGTCTTATACACCGGCGGTTTTTTGGGCAAATATTCCGCCCCGAATTTGTCGCGGATGACCTCTCTCGCCGCCTGTTGGGCTTCTTCGGCGATCCGTACCGAATCGGTACGCATGTATGTAATCAGCCCGTCGCTCCCCTGATCGCCCAATTCGATCCCTTCATACAACTGTTGAGCGATCATCATCGTCTTCCGGGCGGGAAAATTCAGTTTTCTGGCAGCCTCCTGCTGCAAACTGCTGGTGGTAAAAGGTGGAGCCGGATTGCGCAGCCGCTCCTTCTTTTTAACCTCGCCCACCACATAAACGCCTTTTTTAAGGTCGGTTTCAATAGCCTTGGCCGCCTCGGCGGATCCAATGTTAATTTTCTTATTCCCTTTGGAATACAGTTTGGCGGTGAAAAGGGCTTTGTCGACATTGGCAAATTGACCTTCGATGGTCCAATATTCCTCAGGAACAAAGGAGGCAATCTCCTGTTCCCGGTCACAAATCAGCCGGACGGCCACGGATTGTACCCGGCCGGCGCTCAACCCCCGGCGCACCTTCTTCCAGAGCAGCGGACTCAGCTGATAGCCGACGATCCTGTCTAAAATCCTCCGGGCCTGTTGTGCGTTGACCCGATTCATATCGATATCCCGCGGATGCTTCAGGGCATCTTCAACGGCTTTTTTGGTAATTTCATGAAACTCAATCCGCCGGATAGGTTTTCCGCTAACTCCCAACGTATTGGCCAAATGCCAGGAGATGGCTTCCCCCTCGCGGTCAGGGTCGGTGGCCAGATACACTGCATCCGCATTGTCGGCAGCTTCCTTCAACTCGCGGATGAGTTTGGCCTTGCCCCGAATTTTAATATATTTGGGCTTAAATCCGTTTTTTATATCCACTGCAAACTGGCTTTTGGGCAAATCCACCACATGCCCCATGGAAGCCTTCACCGAAAATTTGCGTCCTAAATATTTTTCAATGGTTTTTGCTTTGGCTGGCGATTCCACAATCACCAATGACTTCATAAGATTCCCTCCGAAACCGAGTCCGTTTTCCGGGATGTCTCGCTTCCTTCCCCATCCCGAATCCTTCCACTACTCATTAATTATGCACAACATTCGATTCTTGTCGTTTCATCCGACAATTTTTGCTACAAAAAAGGGGTTACTGTTAACCCCCGGCTTGATGCTAATTTAATAGAAAAGAAGGCGTTTTTTCCGATAAAATAGGTGCAATTATCAATAATCGTTCCTCATCCTTGATGACTTTATGCAGCAGAAGCTCCAACTCACGCAAGCCGACTTCCTGGCGTTCCGTCAGATAAGCTTCCAATAACAACTCCTCCAGTTCTCCTTTGGTCAGCAGACCGGAGGTGGCCAACCGCAACACTTCATTACGGAATGCAAGCGTAAACCGTTTTTCCTCACTGGGACTGAATACGCGCTGCCCCGCTTCGCTCGGCGCTATCATCAGTCGTTCCCCGTCTTCCTCATGGCTTTTCAGAGTCTCCGAAACAAAGCCCAACAACTTGAGGGCCGAATCGATTTCCTGCGGCTCATACCCCAAGCCGACCAAAAATTCCACAAGATCTTTTTCCGTCAGGGCGTTGTCCCCTTGCCGTATCATATGCTTCACAACGTAATTAACGATTTCCATGACCCGATCCACTGACCATCATCCCCTTAATCTGGTTGCTGCGCTTACCCCTTACAATTTCGACGGAAAACCAGATCCGCTTGAGGACAAAAGTTTTCCATAATGTCCTTGAGCTTTCATAATTATATTCATTTTTCGCTTATTTGTAAAGCAATTCTAGCGAAGCTTCATATAGAGTTGACCCGGAAAACTTTTAACCAGGCCTTTCATTTCCAACTGGATCAGGATGGCATTGACTTGGGCCACCCCCAATCCGGACGTCCGGGTTACCTGATCAATGTGGGAAGGTTCCCGGCTCAAACATTGATAGACCTGAAGCTCGGCGGGATTGAGTCCGTCCATCCGGGCCGCGCTCACTTCTTCAACAGCCAGATAAGGTATGGCCAATTCCTCCAAAATATCCCTGGCGCACTCCACCAATTTTGCGCCTTGACGGATGAGCTTATGAGGCCCCCGGCTTACTTCGTTTTGAATGCTTCCGGGGACGGCAAACACTTCCCTTCCCTGTTCCAACGCAAATCCGGCGGTGATTAACGAACCGCTGTCATCAGTGGCTTCCACCACCACCACCCCTAAACTCAACCCGCTGATAATCCTGTTGCGGGCCGGGAAATTTTTAGGTATTGGCTGTGTCCCCAGGGGAAATTCGGAAATCACCGCACCCGAAGCGGCGATCTGTTCCATCAGGGCTTCATTTTCCTGAGGATAACACACATCCACGCCCGACCCTAACACTGCAATGGTACGGCCGCCGGCCTCCAACGCCCCCCGATGGGCTTCGGAATCGATGCCCCGCGCCATGCCGCTGACCAGAGTCAATCCCTGCGCCGACAGTTCCCGCGCCAGCTCCCGGGCATGGAAACCTCCCATGGGCGAAGGATTTCTGGTCCCGACGATGGCCACGGCCGCCTCGTCGCCATACTCAAAACGTCCCCGGCAATAGAGCACCGGCGGTGGATCGGGGATTTTTTTCAATAATGCGGGATAATCTGCGTCCGTATAACAGTAAATCCGATAACCGCCGGCTTCCACCTTCAAATATTCCGACTCCACCTGCCGGGGGTGAGATGCTATATGCTTCCAGTGCCTGAACGCTTTTGGCCCCAGCAGCCGTTCCAATGTATCCAACGGGGCATTCCAGGCATCCTCCATGCTCCCGAAATCCTCCAACAACTTGAAAAACCGCGCCGGCCCCACGCCCGGTACCCGGTTCCACGCCAGCCAGTACAGTAATTCTTGTTGGTCCATTCACCCACACCTCCGGCTCTATAATTCGTGGAAATTTTGGCTATTCCTTCCAACGAAGAACAATTTCGGCCGGCTGCGCCCTGTCTTATCTTCCCAGCATTTTTTGGCGGCAGCGCTTCATAATAAGGATAGACGCACCAAGGAGGAGCTCATGATGGAAACCTACGAAGTTGAACATGTTTACCTGTGTCCCCACTGCGAAGTCGATACCATTCATTATACCATCAACAATAAACACAACCTGTTGGGCATCGTCTGTTCCCACTGCCATACGCCGTCATTGGTCAAACGGGAAGTCCTTACGTTTCACCAGTTGAAATGGGAAGATGAACTCCGCCGGATCCTGGACAACCTGGACAATCCTTTTGACGAACGTTAATTTAGTTCACAAACGTAAAAAAGCATGGCTTTTCAGCCATGCTTTTTATCTCAGTTGCGTCAGACTTCCATGATAATCGGTAAAATCATGGGGCGGCGTTTGGTCTTGTCATAGAGATGTTTGCTCAACACTTCCCGGATTTCAGCCTTCATCGTGGACCAGTCGTCCGTCTCGGAACAATTCTCCAAAGCCACTTTCACTTTGGCCTTGGCCTCCTCGATTAAGGCTTCGGACTCCCGCACATATACGAAGCCCCGGGAAACGATGTCCGGCCCGGCCACAATCTGTCCGGTATTTTTATCCATGGTGACCACCACAATCAAAATACCGTCTTGGGACAGCTGTTTCCGGTCACGCAACACGATATTGCCCACGTCGCCGACGCCCAATCCGTCGACAAACACTTTGCCCGACGGCACTTTACCGGCGATGCGGATCTTCTGTTTTGAGATCTCGATAACATCCCCGATTTCGGCGATAATCACGTTTTCGCTTTCCACGCCCACGTCCGTGGCCAGCTTAGCATGTTGCACCAGATGCCGGTATTCTCCGTGAACCGGTATAAAATACTTGGGTTTCGTCAGGTTAAGCATTAATTTCAACTCTTCTTGACTGGCGTGGCCGGAAACATGGATGCCGGAAACCGATTCATAGATAACCCGGGCTCCCTGCTTGAACAGATGATTGATGGTCCGGGCGACGAATTTCTCATTGCCGGGAATGGCGGACGCGGAAATAATCACGGTATCCCCGGGAATAATGTTGATTTTACGATGATCGGAAGTGGCCATACGGGATAAAGCCGACATGGGTTCGCCTTGGCTCCCGGTGGTAATGAGGGCGATCTTATCGACAGGATAGCGATCCACTTCATCAATGTCGATGAGCACGCCTTCGGGAATTTGTAAATATCCCAACTCCCGGGCAATGGAGACTACATTGACCATACTGCGGCCGATAAAAGCCACCTTGCGGTCATGGCGGAAAGCGGTATTAACGATTTGCTGAATGCGGTGAATGTTAGAGGCAAAAGTCGCCACCAAGATCCGACCTTCTGCCTGCATGAAGAGTTCCTCAAACGTCTGGGCCAGATCCTTTTCGGAACGGGTATAGCCTTCCCGTTCCACATTGGTACTGTCCGACAACAGAGCCAATACTTCGTTTTCACCCAGTTCGGCCAATTTGCGAAAATCGGTGGTTTTGCCGTCTACCGGGGTATGGTCAAATTTAAAGTCCGCTGTATGAAGGATGGTACCGATGGACGTATGGATGGCCAAAGCCACCACACCGGCAATACTGTGGTTAACGTGAATGAACTCAATGGCGAAACTGCCTAGTTTAATCTGATCCCCGGCTTTAACGCAATGCATGGTAACGGACTTTGCCATCCCATGTTCTTCAAACTTCACTTTGGCCAGGCCTAAAGTGAGTTTCGTCCCGTAAATCGGCACGTTCAACTGTTTGAGAACATAAGGCAAAGCGCCGATGTGATCCTCATGACCATGAGTTAAAATAATCCCCTTGACACGGTCTTTATTTTCCAAAAGGTATGTAATATCCGGTATGACCAAATCGATCCCCAGCATATCCTCATCCGGAAACATCAAACCGGCGTCAATGACGATAATTTCCTTATTATGCTCAATGGCAGTCATGTTCTTACCGATTTCGCCCAAACCGCCCAACGGTACGATAAATACGTGATCTTGTTTACCAAAAAGACCCAATAAAAAAAACACCTCCTATGTGCTCTTGTGCTTATCAAACGGGTTACTTTGCATTCATAACCATTTATTTCCGCTCATCATGTCATGAGAAAAAGACAGCCACGTTCCGCACTCATTGTCTATACATTATATCAAAATTGGCAAAGAAATAACAAGTACCAAAAAGCATCCGCCCTCTTTGTCCGCTCTGGGACCCTTTTTCAAACAGTATTATTTTGTACAAAAAAAGCAAAAATACTAGTGCTTAAGGATTTTTTAGACGCAGGAGGATAAAAAGTGGATTACAGAAACCGGAACGAACTGAACAATACCGCCCAGGAATGCAGTGAATACGAACCGATTCAAGCCGCCAAAAACTTTCCCTTGGCTTACGGGGAAGATGAAATGGAAGACGCAGGCTGCGACACCTGCGTCCATTTTAACAGCGGTGAATGTGAAGTCTACAAGCGTGAAAAATATTAAATTAAAATTCAATGGTTGGGTTGCTGCGCAACGCGTTTGGCCGCCTCGACAATCATCACCATGGCGTCAGTCCGGATTTGGCGGTCGTCTCGGGATACTCTGGTGAAAATCTCCCCTTCCTGGCTGACCGCATATAAACCCCGCAATTGTTTAAGGGCGATGACCATGGCATCGGCACGGCAGCGATCACACGAGCAATATTGGGGATTTCTTTCAATAAATTCTTGATAAACCTCCATCACGACATCTTCCATATAATTTTTGAAATTCATCAATACACCGCCTTCAAAAATAAATTGAAAGAATTTTATGCCAAAGAATCACCGTTAACTAAATTCACCGCATTCACCATTTTTTCCTGCATTCTCCAACAATTTTGTAATGAATTTTGCAAAGAAAAACGAAGGGTGTTTTTCCCTTCGTTTTTCGATTATTTCTTGTTGCTTTCCTCCGCCTTGTCGTCATTGAAGAATTTGCTGTTGGCGAAGCGGTTTTCCGAAGATGCCGACAGGATCGGGGTCGTCTGAGGCTTATTTTCCGTATAGCCGAATACTTTATGGCCCAATTTCAAATAACCGTGTACATTGGCCACTTGGGAATTCTCAACGATGGATGCGGTTTCCAATTCCGGAAGGATAAATTCAGCCAACGCTTTGCCGCCACCGCCGGAGATCAAAATCACATCCAAATCCCTGGGATCCCAAATGGAATTCATCTCCGTTAAAATCTTGGCGGTCACTTGTTCAAAAGCATCGCGCTTCACCTGATCCAGCGAATACACTTTACCGGCCACTTTCACCTGAGCTTTTTGGACAATCTCATCCAACTCGTAGTTCTCTTTAAACACCCGGTGCTGATTGCGCAAATGTTCGGCGATGATGGCGTAAGCATTGGATATACCGGTAGTGGTCGAATAACTGAGTTTATCAATGTACTCCAGTTTGTCCACGACTACAAAGTCCGTGGTCCGGAAACCGACGTCAATAATTCCCACTCTGGAACGGGACAGTTCTTTATCAACGACGACGCCCCGGAAATCAAATATCTTATGGAACAAGGTCCCCAACGGCTGCGGGATGATTTTTACGTTATTGATAATAATCACTTTTTTCCTGTCCACGCCGTCGATATTCAACGTAATGGTATGGGTCCCTTTGATGACATCCGCTAAAACGTCTTTATTGGCCAGATAATAGCTGGGCGGAAGACCGGTAACCACATTAAATTCCTGGCTTTCTCCCTGCACGTATAAGGCCAAAGCCGCTAACAGGAGCACCTTGGTATTCTTCTCTTGGGCATGATTTTCACTGAGAGACCGGCTTAAAATCTCGCTTTGACGAATCGCCAAGTCTCCGACGAAATACTTTTTGCCGTCGATGGCAACTGCCAAATTCTCGATGGGATCAATATACGTTGTCAATTCGGAACGATAGGTGAGATCCTGGCCAGCCCCGACCACGCTGGGGAAAATATAGTCTTTATCTCCGTTGGTCGTTTTGACAAATCCAAATCCCAGATCAATACCAATATTGTATGCCGCCATGGTTAGGATTACCTCCTGCTTTTAAATGTCCATAGATTTCAACACTTTTCTTATCGGCATCAATAAATGAAGCAATTGAACGCTTGTATGGTAATATTTAGACTTTTTTAACAAACCTTTTGGCCGTCGCATTTCTTCTTCTCATTTTCCAAATCCCGCAGATGCACCGTGAGCGCATCCACTGAAATTTGAATTTCCCGCATGGACAGGCCCAAGGAAGACATCAAGCCGAGCAGACTCAAACCGAAAACCAGCTCAGCCAGGAAATAGCGATGATAAAAAAGGAGCAACATGCAGAAAACGCAGAGGAAAAAACTGAACACGCCCAGAAACTGCATGTCCTTAATTAACCCAATGCGCTGTCTCAGATTGTCAATCTGTTCCAACAAAAGGGCATCCGGATTATTAATATATTTGGCATGGAGATCCCGGACCAATTGGGCCAAGACCAAAAACCGGTTGGTATAAGCCAGCAGCAACAAGGATATGGCCGGGAAAAGTAAGGCCGGCGTGGTCAGGGTCAATTCCCCCTCATATCCCAAGGGTTTTAATTTGGGGGCCAACACGCCCAGCAGGATTAAAACAGCTACGATAATTGCCGCGAAGTAAAACCACAGTCTTTTCATGGTACACCTCTTTCTTTTCCTCTCCGTCTTCAGGAAACATACGTTTTCAATGCTTTAAAGGATCCTTTTAACGTATATTCGCCCAGCGCCGCCGGGATCAACAACGACTCGGGAATATCAACCCGCAAACCCCCGCCGTCATAATCAATATTCGCCGTTCCCGCAATAAAAGTATACAATATAAACCGGCTGCCGTCGGCACACTCCGTCCAAGCGCCCTCCCCGATCATCAATTCCACCGTGAAATAAGGGGTTTTGGCGACAACGGCTTTCGCCTGCCCCGGAGCCGTCGCTTCCGGTTCGGGATGGGAAAAACAGGCCGGATCGGCCGGCGAAAAATTGATCACCCGCATCGCCTTGTCGATATGCAAGAGACGTTCCCGGCCGTCGCCATCTTTGCGCCGGTAATCGTAGACCCGATAGGTTACATTGGAATTTTGTTGAATCTCCGCAAGGACGATGCCCTTCCCCAAGCCGTGGACGGTCCCGGCCGGGATCAGGATCACGTCCCCGACGGATACTTTCCGGAAATAAAGACAAGTTTCCAAGGTCCCTTCCGCCAGGGCCGCCGCAAACCGGTCAGCAGTCACTCCCGGCAGCAAACCGCAAATGATTTCCGCTTCCGGTTCCGCCGCCATAATATACCACATCTCCGTTTTACCGTAAGTTTCTCCCTCATACGTCCTGGCAAAATGGTCATCGGGGTGAACCTGTACGGACAGCGGTTGTTGAGCGTCGATCAATTTCACCAGCAACGGAAATTTCTCCCGGAAAACCGGATCCACATCCCGACCCAATACGTCTTCTCCGTTTCCCTCCAAAACCTCCGGAAGGGTCAGGCCGGCCAGGGGGCCGTTGCAAATCACGCTGACACCGTCGGGATGGGCCGATATTTCCCAGCTTTCCGCGACGATCCCCGGCGGCAAAGCCCGGCCCAATCGTTCCAACGAGCGTCCTCCCCATAAATAATCCTTATATACCGGCGTAAACCGGAACGGATACAACGCCATCGATCCGAAACCCCACGATTATAGGACGATCCTTAGACCCAACAGTTTAAAAATCCATCCGGCCAAAAAAGCGATGATTTGGCCTATAGGCAAAATATCCCTATTGGTCACCGTTTCCAGCAAAATCAGGCCAATCAACGCCATGGTCCCATACCTGAATAAGGCAACTTTTACATAAAAATACTTGTCGGGGATCAGCACCGCAATCACATGCGAACCGTCCAGCGGCGGGATCGGAAACATGTTAAAGACGGCCAAACCGATATTGATCAGCACGAAATTGACCATCATGACAAAGAGCGCTTCGCCCCAAACCGGCTGAGAAAACCATTGTCTGCCGAAGACCAGCATCATTTTTAACATCCATCCGAAAAAGATGGCAGCCACCACATTGGAAGCCGGGCCGGCAACGGAAACCAAAATCTCGTCCCGCCGGGGTTTTTGAAATGCCCTGGGGTTCACCGTCACCGGTTTTGCCCAGCCGAATCCGAGAAACAGCAGGCAGATAAAACCCATAGGGTCAAGATGGGCCAGCGGGTTGAGGGTCAACCGGCCTTCAGAAGTCCGGTCCCCAAGCCGAGCGGCGATAAAAGCATGGGCACATTCATGGATCGATATGGCGAATAAAATCGCAGGTAAGCGCAATAACGTCGCAGCAAGTTCACCAGTGGAAAACACGAGGACCTCCTCAATATGGTTAAATCTTCAAATTTGCCATTGTTTTTTAAGCCAAGCCGCACATAAATCTTTCCAGACCGCCACTTCGGGAAGGTTCGGCGCCAGTCCCAAACCGTGCTTTCCTTCGGGAAATACATGCAGCTCAAAAGGGACCCGACAACGGCTCAAGGCCGCCGCCATCCACAGCGAATTTTCCACCGGGACCGAAGCATCATTGGCCGTATGCCATAAAAAGGCCGGCGGCGTATTGGCTGAAACATTTTTCTCCAGGGACATACGGGCCAAAGCGTCCGGATCCGGCGCTTCACCCAGCAGCCGCTCCCTGGATCCCTGATGAGCGAATTCGCCGTCCATGACAATAACCGGATATGCCAATACCATCAGCCCCGGCCTGGAACTCATCCGCTCCACCGGATCCGCGGCCTTAGGATTTCCCTCATCAAAATATATACCGGTGGATGCCGCTAAATGACCGCCGGCCGAAAAACCTAATATGCCGATTTTTTCGGGGTCCAGATTCCACTCGGCGGCGTGATACCGGACATAACGAATGGCCCGGCGTGCATCCCAGTACGGCACCGGATGTTGATAGGGGACCACCCGGTAATGCAATACAAATGCCGAGATACCCAGGGAATTTAACCATTCCGCCACCGGAGCCCCTTCATGTTCCGCCCGGTGGTGATATCCTCCGCCCGGACAAACGATGACGGCTCCGTGAGGTTTCTCCTTTTTAAGCAAGAACGGAGTCAAATGGGGAATTTCTTCCGGGAAATCTTGGCGATAACCCGGAATTTCTTCAACATTCGGCCACAATTTCAGCATTTTCTTATCTCCTTTAAATAGAATCTAACATCCCTTATTTCATTCACGAACATTGCCTTCAGTTCCTGCTATAAACCTTAACAGAATCGTTTCATATAAATATCCGCCAAAAAGGATTTGTCCAAGGTTATTCAGTAAAGTATTCTTGCCAATATACCGACAATAAAGATGGAAAACAATATCAATACGTATTACATATTCGGAGGAAAAAAGTGAATTTCCCGACGATCACCGGTAAACGAACCCGCCAGTTAACCATCGGCTATATCGGTCAACATGCTTATAACGGTATTGGACAACGGATCATGAAGGGCATTTATGATGCGGCCCAAGACTATGACCTTAATTTGCTCTGTTTTATCGGCGGATCCACTATTAGTCAAAGGGAAGTCAACCGGTCTGAAATGACCGCCGTCAACCTGCTGACCCCCGACAGCTTGGACGGACTCATCTCCTGGACTTCTTCGCTTTATTATTATATGGACGAAGCGGCCGTTTACTCTTTTTTGCGGAAATTCCACCCCCTGCCTGTGGTCAGCATTTCCTTGGCGGTTAACGACATACCTTCGATCCAAGTGGACAACCGCCAGGGGATTCATCTGCTGATGCAGCATCTGATCAAAGTCCATCATTTGCAGCGCTTTGCCTTTATCAAAGGTAGAGAAGGCCATGAGTCTTCCACGGAACGTTATGAAGCGTACCTGGATGTCCTGCGGCAGTATCAGATTCCTTTCGACCCGAACCTGGTGGTTGAAACCCGGGATATTTTCCCCGAAGAAGCCGTCAAAGCCGTCGAAGTCCTCTTCGACCGGCGCAAACTCAAGCCCAAAAAAGATATTGAAGCCATTATTACGGTTTCCGATATTTTTTCATCTGTCATCGTTGAAGAATTAAACCGCCGCGGGATCAAAGTCCCCAACGATATTGCCGTCGTCGGTTTTAACAACCGTTCGGAAAGCTACCAATGTTGGCCGCCTTTGACAACCGTGGACGTGGATTTCTATCAGGCGGGCTACCTTTCCGTGGAAAATCTGCTAAAGCAGATTCATCATCTTCCCTGCCCGGCTGTAACCCGCGTCCCGGCAAAATTGATCATTCGCCAGTCCTGCGGATGTTTTGAACGAAGCATCCGCAGAATAGCCACTGTCCCGGCGGAACAGGATCAAGCATTGCCGTCCCGCGTTGACATGTCTGAAATCAATCGCATCATCGAAGAGATTATCGCTGACTCCGAATTGCCGTCGGAACCGATCCGGGAGTTTATCTTGGCGATTATTGACTTTTTCGAAAATAACGGGGATAAAGTCCAGCTCCTCCACACGCTTGGAGATATCATCAATCAAACCCAAAGCGAGCCCCATTATTTGCTTCACTGGCAAAATATCGTCACGGAACTGCGCAAGATGCTCCTTCCCCAATTGCAGGCAAGGACATGGGCCGAAACCGCCGAAGAAATTTGGCATCAGATCCGGATCTTGCTCTTTAAATGCCTGGAATACACTTTCCCCCAACCGTCCCATGCCACGTTGGATCCGAACCACTTGGGGCAGATTGGGGGCTTGTTTAACCACGCCCAAAATCTGGATGAACTCACCGCGTTAATGGCAAAGGAAGTCCCATCCTTGGGCATTCCCGGCTGTTATCTCACACTTTACGAAAATCCTAACAATCCCAGTGAGGGAGCCCGCCTTATCCTGGCATTCAACCGTGAAGGCCGAATCCCGGATGCAGAAAACTCCGTTTTTCCTTCGTATCAGATTTTGCCCGAACGTTTTTTAAACGCTTCCGGACGCGTCAATTTCCTAATCGAATCCTGCTTTTACAAAAACCGGGAATTAGGCTATGTTCTGTTTGAAATGGGCCCGCTTGGCGGTCCGCTCTATGAAGTCCTTCGGGCCCACTTCAGCTCTTCCCTGCACAGCGCGTTAACCATGGAAGAGCAACGGAGGATCGAACAAGAACGGGAAGAGCTCTTCCGCACATTGGAGATGGCCAACCGGGAACTGGAAGAGAAAAACGATGACATTAAAGAAGTTAACCGGCAACTGCAACAGGCCATCGAGGACACCAAAAAAGCCAATGAAGCCAAAAGCCGATTTTTGGCCAATATCAGCCACGAAATCCGGACGCCGTTAAACTGCATTATCGGTTTTGCGGAAATCATCAAAAATACCGCCCATGTCGAAGAACGCCAGCGTTATCTCAACCTGATCATCGACGAATCCGAAAAAATGCTGGAACTTATTAACCAACTCCTGGATATCTCCAAAATCGAAACCGGGAAATTGCGGCTGGTCCATGAACCCTTTAACATCCGCGAAGTGTTGGAATCCATCACTTCAGCCTACTCCACCCTGGCCCATAATAAAGGCCTGGCCTATTATTTACACGTTGCCGAAGATATCCCGGAGACATTCATCGGCGATGCATTGCGCTTAAGGCAAATTTTAATCAATCTCATCGGAAACGCCATCAAATTCACATTTAAAGGCCATGTTTCCACCCGCGTCATCTTGGCGGAACAAACCGATACGGATATCACCTTGCGTTTTGAAATTGAAGACACCGGCATCGGCATCCCCGCAGATAAACAACGCTCCATCTTCGACCCCTTTGTCCAGGCGGAAGATACCACCACCCGCAAATTCGGAGGGACCGGATTGGGGACAACCATCGCCAAAGAGTTGGTGGAATTGATGGACGGTCAAATCGGCGTGGACAGCACTCCGGGGAAGGGAAGCATCTTTTGGTTTACCGCCCGGTTTCAAAAAACATCACATGAAACGGCCATTCCGCCCGCATTTCAATACAACGAAAAACTGCAGACGTTGCCGGCATTCCATGACGCTCACATTTTGCTGGTTGAAGATTATCCCACCAACCGCGAAGTGGCATTGATGCATCTTAAAAATCTGGGTTGCATCGTCCATACCGCCGAAAACGGGAAGATCGCCGTTGAAAAATTTCGTGAAAACCCCGTCGATCTGATCCTGATGGACGTGCAAATGCCGGAGATGAACGGTTACCAAGCCACCCAGCTCATTCGGAAACTCCCGGGCGGCAAGTCCGTTCCCATTATCGGGATGACCGCCAACGCCTTCAACTCCGACCTTTCCAACTGCTTAAAAGCAGGAATGGATGACGTCATCACCAAACCTTTCCGGAAAAAGCTGTTTTTGGAGAAGGTGGTGTACTGGCTGTCATCGGGAGCGGACCATCCCACACCCCTTCCGAATCCGGCAGCATCCGATCCAGCGTCCGCAGCGGACACCGGCTCTTCCTCCGGCCATCCGCCGCTTAATTGGGCACGAACCTTGGCGGAATTCGATCACGATCAGCCATTTGTCATTCATCTGATCCAAGAATTCGTTAACCACGGCCGTCAGCAACTTCACATCATTCAGAATGCCGTCGCTAACAATGACGCAACTACGGTCTACCGGGAAGCCCACTCCATCAAAGGCGGCGCCGAAAACCTTCACGCTGCTCCGTTGGCGGAGGCTGCCCGTTACCTGGAGTCTCTCGGCAAAAACAAACGGCTGGACCATCCCGACCTTCCCGGGATTATCCAGACCCTCAGTCAAGAGCTGGATCGACTGAATGCATATGCCACGGAAATCCATACGCAGAAAAAAAGGACCAACCCTACCGTTTCCGGTCCGTCGTCGTAACATTCAAATTACCCAGGATAATACCTCGATAATCAGGAGGAAGAATACATGAAGATTTTAATTGTCGAAGACGAATTGGTCAGCCGGAATAAACTGGAACGGTTAATCCACAGCCTGGGTTATGAAACCCTGGTTGCCGTCGACGGTAAAGAAGCTCTAAAAATCTGGCGATCCGAACGCCCCCGAATCGTCATCACGGACTGGATCATGCCCAAACTCGACGGCATCGAACTCTGTAAACAGATCCGAAAAGCGGAAGGCAGTCAATATACGTATATTATTATGGTCACTTCCAAGACCGATACCCACGACTTGGTCGAAAGCCTGGAAGCAGGCGCCGACGATTTTATCTCCAAACCGTACGTGAAGGAAGAACTGGCGGTCAGAATCCGGGCCGGCCGGCGAATACTGGATTTTCAATCCCGGGATACGGTGATCTTTGCCATCTCCAAACTGGCGGAATCCCGCGATCCCGAAACCGGTTACCACCTGGAACGCATCCGCCACTACTCCCAAGTATTGGCGGAGACTATGGCCAAAAGCGACAATCCTCCCCCTGAAATCGACGCTTTATTCATCGACAATCTCTTTTTAACCAGCCCGTTGCATGACATCGGAAAAATCGGCATTCCTGACCATATTTTGCTTAAACCGACCCATCTTGACGACGCGGAGTTCGCCATCATGAAAACCCATACCACCATCGGTTACAACGCCTTAAATGCCGCAGCCGAAAGGGACAATCGGGCTGAATACTTAAAAATGAGCGCATCCATTGCCCTCTCCCACCACGAAAAATACGACGGGACCGGTTATCCGGAAGGGCTGAAAGGGGAAGAAATCCCCCTCTGTGCCCGAATCGTGGCATTGGCCGACGTGTATGACGCCTTGGTCAACAAGCGGGTTTACAAAGAAGCATACACCCATGACATCGCCAAGTCCATTATCCTCCAAGGCAGAGGCACCCATTTTGACCCGAAGGTGGTCGACGCTTTTCTCCAATGCGAGTCGGCGTTCATCGAAATCAACAAACGTTACAAAGAGCGTCGGGATCACAAAGACTCTAAAGAATGAGAAAAAACAGCCATTTCGGCTGTTTTTTCTTAAGAAGCAACCAATTACAATATGTAAATTTCAAATCGAACCGGATTATAACGGCTGAATATAGTTGATGATGATTTTATCGTACATCGCGCCCATTTCGTTGCTGGTGAACACCAAAATCGTAATTTCGTCACCGGCATTTTTCACCGTAATCGGGACTTTCTTAAGGCACTCAGTGAACGTGCCGGCCAACTTTTCATCCGGATAGATTCGGAACGGCCCCACGTCCGTCTTTACGTTAATCGCATCGCTGGCTCCGTCGGGCGCATTCATGATAAATGTCAGTTCATAATAGCCGGGTTGATTAAACCGTACCGTCTTTGTCGCACTAAACTGCAGATTAGTGGCAACCACCGCTTTCCCGCCGCTGGCATCCTTATGTTCAACAATTTTTCCGTTTTGGAATTCAAAGTCTTCCAACTCGATAACCATCGGGAATCCTTCGGGCTGGTCGGCCGCCCTGACTTCCCGGGCCGTCCCCAGCGTCAGGCAAGCGAAGATGGCAGCTACAGCTAAAGCAGCTATTACATGAATTTTTAAATGTTTACCCATTTCTTCTCCTCCTTCATTTCACATGGCAACCTATTCTTTATTTTCTTATTTTACCATATGGGTCCGGCAAATGTTAAATAATTTTTAATATTTTGTGTCCAATATGAAGTTTTTTTGCAATTCGCTTTCTCTCATTTTTTCTCTTCGTTGGCCGGAAGAATCAGTCCGCCGCCGCTGCCCACATAAATATTGGGGACTTCTCCCATGACTACCGCTTCCACCAAGGGTACTTTTGAACTGATCCGCACCTGGCGGTTGACGAACGGCACGACCATTTTAATGGTTGCCGTCACGGTGACGAAAATCCGGTGGCGGATTTGATTAATTCCGGCCACATCAAAACTGTCCTCGATGAAACTGGTGACAACGCCGATGGGCTGAACCCTCACCGGAATTTCGGGGCCCAATCCGGAAAGCATTTTCAATCCTAAGATCTGGCCCATCGGTATCTTAATCACCTGCTGGGGCAAATCTTTTACCCGGTTTTGGACGGCCAAGGCCGCCTCGGCCGAAATCCGGTTGATCTCGCTGGTATTCGGCTGCATAAACGATACCTTTCCCTCTTTGTCGAAATTGAGAATGATTAAATTTTGGTAACGAATATTCGGCGAAATATGGGAACGGACCGCCTCATTGATAGCACGGGTGGCTATCTGCCGGGCTTTGGCCTCCGCCAACTGGCTTAAGGTCGGACGAATCCGAAAATCCACAATATAAAAACTTCCCAGGAATATTAAGGCAAAAACCACCAATGCCGTGACAGTGGCCAATACCCGCCGTTTATAGGGAGGAACCTGTAACGGCAAGTATCGTTTTCTTAAATTGAACCGCATCCGTCATCCCCCACTTTACCGAAGGGCTTCGTTACAACATCTATATTTCCCCACCTCAAAATCCATGCTGAGTTTCATGGGATATCCAGGGGTACTAAATCTTACCTTTCAGTAAAATTTTGCTTTATGGTATAATTATTAACAACGGTTTATGCTTTTGTGATACAATATCATCGTTTTTTAAAAGGCCAGTGACTGGGAGGAGACAAATGAGTCCCAAAAAAAACTACCGACGTTCGCCGAATGCCGTTGCCAATTATTGGCTTATCGGCATTACCATTTTCATTGGAATTTTATCCGGATTCCTGTTTATCCTGGCATTTACCCTCAACGCCGATGTGGAGATTTTACCGCCGCCCAAACGGGCCACGATTTTTTATGATATCCATAAAAAAGAATATACCCGGATCTATGTTGAAAACCGTTTGGAAGTGCCGTTGCAAAAGATACCGGACAACCTTAAAAAAGCCATTATCAACGTGGAAGATGCCCGTTTTTTCGAACATTCGGGCATTGATCTGCGGGCTATCGCCCGGGCGCTCTGGGTCGATATCAAAGGTGGCGGATATATCGAAGGTGGCAGCACCATCACCCAACAGTTGGCCCGCAATATTCTTTTGACCCAAAAAAAAGCCATTACCCGAAAGATCCAGGAAGTTTTCCTGGCCATGAAGATCGAACGGAATTACACCAAAGAAGAAATTTTGGAACGTTATCTGAACCAGATCTATCTTGGCCACGGAACCTACGGGGTGGAAGCAGCCTCCCGTTTATATTTTGGCAAAAGCGTCACTCAGCTTGAATTGCACCAAATTGCCCTCTTAGCCGGGCTGCCTAAAAGCCCCAACGGTTACTCGCCGTACTCGAACCCGACGGGGGCCAAGCAACGGCGCAACGTGGTCCTTAGTCAAATGGCCAAATACGGTTCCATCTCTCAGGCCCAGGCCGAATTGTATAAGAAGAAACCGCTGGACGTGGTTCCTCTGGCTGCCTCCAAACGCAAAGCAGCCTATTTTATCGACTATGTCATCCGGAAACTGGAAGGGACCATCGATGAAGAATCCCTGTATACCGGCGGGTATCAAGTCTATACCACCATTGATCCTTTGGTGCAGGAAGCTGCGAACGAAGCCGTCGCCACGTTAACCGGAGGCACGCCGGACGCATTGGGCGTCCTTCAGCCCCAAATCGCATTGGTGGCCGTTGATCCCCGGACCGGGTACATCAAGGCCATGATCGGCGGCAGGGATTTCAGCAACACTCAGTTAAACCGGGCCGTTTACGCCTACCGCCAACCGGGGTCAACCATTAAACCGTTTGTCTATACGACGGCATTGGAAAGCAAATCCTATACTCCCAACTCTGTCATTGTGGACGAACCGGTCAGTTATCCGTCGGCCAACGGAAAATTGTGGGCACCTCAAAACTATGACCGCCAATTCCGTGGCCCCATCACGTTGCGCCGGGCATTGGAGGAATCCGTCAATACGGTCACCGTTAAATTAGTGGAACAATTGGGCCCCAGCAAAGTGATCTCCGTTGCCAAGCAAATGGGTTTAAAGAGCCTGGTCGTCAGCGGCCCTACCAATGACCTTAACCTGGCCGCCATGGCCTTGGGCGGTTTAACCAAAGGCGTAACCCCGTTGGAACTGACTATGGCCTATACGCCTCTGGCCAATCAGGGCATCAAAGTGGAGCCCATTGCCGTCCTGGAAGTTCGGGACGCTGACGGCAACGTCATCTTCGAAGACCGGCCCCGTAAAAAGGTGGCCATTTCGGAGACAACTGCGTATATGATCACCGACATGCTCCGTGGCGTCATCATGCGGGGTACCGGAAGAGCGGCCATGCTGGACCGTCCGGCCGCCGGCAAGACCGGAACGACCAACGACAATACCAACGCCTGGTTCGTCGGATATACACCGGACTTATTGGCCACGGTCTGGATCGGCAATGACAGTCAGAATAAGCCCATCCGCATCAACGGAGTCAGCGTGGGCAGCGGCCGGGCTGCCGCCATTTGGGCAACCTTCATGCGGAAGGCTTTGGCCAACACGCCGCCGTCGGATTTTGTCCCTCCGGCCCAGATGGTTACGGAGATCGAAATCTGCAGTATCAGTGGACAATTGGCGACTCCCAACTGTCCTGAAGTTAAATACGAATCATTCTTGCCGGGGACCGAACCGACGGAGAACTGTCAGGTTCACAATCCTGCACCGTTTGTACCGGGATACGCACCCACTTCGCCAAATCAACCGGCTTCGCCTGCCCCGGCTCCGAGCGGTAATCCGTCAGGCCTGATACCGGCTCCCAATCCCAATACAACCGATCAACCGACGCAATCCAAACCTGCGCCGGCCCCGACCCCGGCTCCCAAGCGCCACCGGGTCATCGTCAAAATCTGTTCGGAAAGCGGACTCCTCGCCACCCCCTACTGTCCCGACGGCCTGACGGTAGCCGAGATCTTCGTCGAAGGCGAAGAACCGAGAAGCTACTGCAATATCCATAAAGAACATTAAAAAGAACCCTTACGGGTTCTTTTTATTTCAACTCCACCACCGACGCGCCCAGGCCGCCTTCATTTTGTTCCGCAAAGGCGACGGAACGCACCATCGGATGGTCTTTTAAATATTTCTGGACGGCCTGCCGTAAGGCGCCGGTGCCTTTTCCGTGAACAATTCTGACTCGTTTCAGGCCGGCCATGATCGCCTGATCCAGATACTTTTCCAGCTCATACAGGGCTTCGTCCACCGTCAGACCTCTCAAACTCAGCTCAGCGCTGATATGCTGGGCCGTCTCCATGCCGGTGGTGCCGGTCTTGCCGAGCATTTTCTCCCCTTTTTCCGGGACCGCTTCCGCAACCAGTTCCAAGTCGTCCAAAGCGATCGAAAGTTTCATGATCCCCACCTGGACCAAAGCGCTGTTGGCTTCCAATGCCAAGACGGTTCCTTCTTGATCCACGGTTAAAACCCTTACCCTACTGCCCACCTTCACTTGGCCCGGTTTCGGGCGGCTTGTCCGTTGAGGTTTCTCGGGTTTTTCCTCAAGTTTGGCGATTTTCTCGCTAATTTGCTTCCGGGCTTGATTGGCAACGGCCTTGGCCTGATCGGGAGCGGCTTCCCGCAATTGCCGGAGTAAATTTTCACTTTCCCGCCGGGCTTCGATCAACAGTTCCCGGGCTTCCGCCCTGGCCTGCCGGAGCAACTCCTCTTTTTCCTGCTTTAACTTGTTTAATTCCGCCTCGTATCGCCTCTTGAAGGCTTCCCCTTTGGCACGGGCCTCTTCGCTCACCCGGCGGTCTTCCCGGGCTTTACGTCGATCGTTCTCGATATCCCGGAGCATGGCCTCAACCTGGGCCGTCTCCTCGGAAATATATTGTTTGGCTTGCTCCACCAGAAATTCGGGCAAACCCAGTTTCAGGGCGATCTGAAACGCTTGGCTGCTGCCGGGAAGCCCGATGTTCAGATGGTAGGTTGGCCGTAAGGTGGCCAGGTCAAATTCGACGGAGGCATTTTGGATTCCTTCGGTCTTATAGGCAAACGCCTTTAATTCGCTGTAATGGGTGGTGGCTACAGTGCGAACGCCCAAACTGTGCAAATGGGTGAGGATGCTCATGGCCAACGCCGCCCCTTCCGACGGATCCGTCCCGGCGCCTAATTCATCCAAAAGCACCAGACAGCCGGAATCGGTGGCCTCTTCAAGAATACGGACAATCTGCGTCATATGGGCGGAAAAGGTGGAAAGGCTTTGCTCAATGCTTTGTTCGTCACCGATGTCGCAGAAAATCCGGTCAAAGACGGCAACCTTGGAGCCGAACAATGCCGGAATGTGCAGTCCCGACTGGGCCATCAGCGTCAGTAACCCCACCGTCTTTAATGTCACTGTTTTTCCGCCGGTATTGGGTCCGGTAATGACCAACGTATCAAAATCCTTCCCAAGATACACCGTGATCGGGACCACATTTCCCTTCAGCAGCGGATGCCGGGCCTGCTGCAGTTCAATGATGCCGTCCTGATTGAGTTCAGGTTCAATTCCACCGATTTCCAAGCTATAACGGGCTTTTGCAAAAGCCAGGTCCAGCCGGGCCAAGATCTCCACGGAAACCTTAGCCGCTTCGACGATCTCCGCCACTGCCCGGGACAGTTCGGTCAAGATACGGCGGATCTCCTCTTCCTCTTCATTTTCCAACAACCGGATTTGATTGTTGAGTTCCACCACCGCCATGGGTTCAATGAATAGCGTGGCCCCGCTGGACGACTGGTCATGGACGATGCCCGGAAACAAGGAACGGTACTCCTGTTTCACGGGAATCACATAGCGGTCGTTCCGGACGGTTACGATAAGGTCCTGCAGATATTTGGCATTTTCGCTGGAGCGGACAATGCTGTCCAGCTTGTCGCGGACCCGGTTTTGATAAATGCGAATCTGGTTGCGAATCTCGTGCAGTTTGGGGCTGGCACTGTCCAAGATTTCCCCCTCCGGTCCGATGCACCGTTCGATCTCCCGTTCCAACCGGGGAAAACTTCCCAAACGGCTTCCCCATTCCGGCAAGATGGCGATATCTTTCCGTTCATGGTCGGGTTTTAAAAATTCCCGCATCAACCGGGAAGCCCGCAACGTGGAGCCAACCGCCAGCAACTCGGTGGGCGATAAAACGCCGCCGATGGCAGCCCGCTTCAATTCGCTGCGAATGTCAAATATGCCGCCCAACGGCGGGCGCTCCGAACCGGCCAAATAATAGACCGCTTCCGAAGTAATCCGTAAAGCTTCTTGAATCCGTTCCAACGCCGTATACGGCTGAAGCTTTCGAACCAGCTCTTTACCGGCGGACGTCGAAGCCAACGCCTCCACCCGGCCGATAATTTTATCATATTCCAATGCTTTTAACGTACGTTCATTCACCTTTGTCCGACTCTCCCTTTCGCAATACCCTCATTATACCATTTCTCTCCCGGCTTGAAAGGAAGAAAATCATAACCAGACATACCGGGATAAAAAAGCTGCCTCCCGTGGGAGACAGCTTCCACATCAACCGACGGATACTGCTTGAATCTTAGGCACCAGGGCTTCGCGCCACACTTCATCCATGGAATCTACCAGGACTATTTCGATTTCCGCCGCAATATTGGCCGGTATCTCTTCCAAATCTTTCTTGTTCTCCTTGGGCACCAAAACCTTCTTAATGCCGCCTCGGTGGGCCGCCAGAACCTTCTCTTTCAAACCGCCGATGGGAAGTACCCTGCCTCGCAGGGTGATTTCTCCGGTCATGGCGACTTCTTTGCGGACCGGCCGGTCGGTCAGGGCCGAAACGATGGCAGTGGCGATGGTGATTCCGGCAGAAGGACCGTCTTTGGGGATGGCTCCTTCGGGCACATGAATATGCACATCATAACGTTCATGGAAATCTTCCTCGATCCCCAATTCCTTGGCGCGGGAACGAATATAACTGAAGGCCGCCTGCGCGGATTCCCGCATCACTTCGCCTAATTTTCCGGTGAGAATCAGCGTCCCTTTCCCTTTCACCAGCGAAACTTCGACGGACAGAATATCACCGCCGACTTCCGTCCACGCCAAACCGGTGGCTAAGCCCACCTGATCGGTGGTTTCGGCCAAATTATACCGGTATTTGGGGGCTCCCAGGAATTTTTCAAGATTCTTCGGAGTTACCCGCACCGTCCGTTTGGTCCCTTGCACAATTTCTTTGGTCGCTTTCCGGCACAGATTGGCCAATTGCCGTTCCAAACCGCGGACGCCGGATTCCCGGGTGTATTTATTGATAATCTGGTGCAACACGTCATCCGAAACCACCAACGTCTTCTTGCTGAGCCCGTGTTCTTTCGCCTGCTTCGGCAGCAAGTGGCGTTTAGCGATCTCCACTTTTTCCGCTTCCGTATATCCGGACAATTGAATCACTTCCATCCGGTCCAGCAACGGTCGGGGAATGGTATGATAAACGTTGGCTGTCGTCATAAAAAGCACTTTGGAAAGGTCAAAAGGGATCTCCAGATAGTGATCGCCAAAGTTGCTGTTTTGCTCCGGATCCAGCACTTCCAGCAGAGCGGCGGAAGGGTCGCCGCGGAAATCCGTGCTCATTTTGTCGATTTCATCCAGTAAAATCACAGGATTGCGGGAACCGGCCTGTTTCATGATTTGAATGATCTTCCCGGGCATCGCTCCGACATAGGTGCGACGATGGCCTCGAATCTCCGCTTCATCCCGGACACCGCCCAATGAAAAACGGACGAACTTCCGGTTGAGCGCCCGAGCCACCGATTTGGCAAGGGAGGTTTTTCCCACGCCGGGAGGCCCAATCAAACACAAGATCGGCCCTTTCAATTCCTTGGTCAGCTGACATACGGCCAAATACTCGAGGATCCGTTCTTTCACCTTTTCAAGACCGAAATGATCTTCGTTCAAAATGGCCTCCGCCGCCTGGATATCCAAACGGTCCTCCGTCAGCGTATTCCAAGGGAGCGACATCACCCAGTCGATATAATTGCGGACCACGACTGCTTCGGCAGCCAGCGGCGGCATCTTGGCCAACCGTTCCAGCTCTTTTTTCACCTTTTCGTCGGCTTCTTTGGGAAGATTCAGTTCGGCCAGTTTAGCACGGAGTTCTTCCACCTCTGCCGCACGCTCGTCCGCTTCACCCAATTCTTTCTGGATAGCTTTCATCTGCTCGCGGAGATAGTATTCCTTTTGTGTCTTCTCCATCTGTTTCCGAACGCGAAGATGAATCTTCCGCTCCAGCTCCAGAATGTCGATTTCTTTCATTAAAATGCCGCAGAGGGTCTCCAACCGCTCTTTGGCCGAAAACGCTTCCAAGATGCTCTGTTTCTCTTCCACTTTCAAATTGAGATGGGAAGCAATGACATCGGCCAGCCGGGCCGGATCATCGATGGCCAGTACCGAGCTTAAAACCTCCGGCGGGCTTTTCTTATTCAATTTAGTATATTGCTCAAAATGAAACAACGTCGAACGGACCAACGCTTCGATCTCGCTGTCTTTTTCATTGGTCTCTTCCACTTGGGCCAAACGCACCGCGTAATACGGGTCAAAATGCAAATACTCAACGATCCGGACCCGATAAAGCCCTTCCACCAACACCCGGATGGTCCCGTCCGGCAGTTTCAAAAGCTGCTTAATCTCGGCCACCGTGCCGACGGAAAAAATGTCATCCTGGTCCGGTTCATTGACTTTCGCTTGACGTTGGGCAGCCAAGACGATTAATCGCTCATTTACCATTGCGGCTTCCAAGGCATTGATGGACTTCTCACGGCCGACATCCAACGGCACGACCATATATGGAAACACGATCATTCCACGTAACGGCAGCAAAGGCAAGGTTTCTTTAAAAGATACCGGGGCACGTTCCCGTTCCTCTTGACTCAACAATGATGCCACCTCCATATTTGATTACGTTACCTCATCCTGAAATCTGGTTCATCCCGGTTTAACACTGTATCTGCTACCGAACACTTAGATCAGGACAGTACGCTGTTTCAAAAAATCATGAAAGGTTAATTTCGCGTTCCGTTGCCGAGTTCCTTTCAGTAATTATTGGAGAAATCACCATATCTTTAGGGGTTTTTGGCACAATTACCCCATGGCGGCCAATTCTTCCTGGAGGATTTCCCATTGGTGATATAAGGTTTCCAATCTCGCTTCAACCTCGGCGAACTCAGCGGACAACGCCGCACTTTGTTGATAATCGTTATGGACGGCCGGATCATTGAGCAATTGATAGAGTTCAGCGCGGCGGCGTTCCGTTTTTTCAATTTCAGATTCCGTATCGGCCAACTCCCGTTGTTTCCGCCGCAATTGGCGTTGGAATTCTTTGGTGTTTTCCCGATAAATCTGGGTTTGGGTCTTCGGCTTTTCCGAACTTTCATCCTTCATTTCCGCCCGACTCTTTTTCCAGGCGACATAGGCTTCATAATCGGCGAAAGGCAAAAGTTGGCCGTCAACCAGTGCCACATAACGGTCCACCACTTTTTGGAGAAAATAGCAATCATGAGAGACTACCAACACCGTGTTATCAGTCTCCGCCAGCGCCCTTTCCACAACTTCAATGGATGCCAAATCCAAATGGTTGGTCGGTTCGTCCAAGATGAGAAAATTGGCCCCGGAGAGCATCAACTTGATGAGTCCCAGCCGACGCCGTTCGCCGCCGCTTAAGTCGGCCACATTTTTAAAAACGTTATCCCCGCTGAACAGAAAACGGCCGAGAATGGTCCGTGCCTCGGTATTGGTCAGATCCGCTGCCGCCATAATTTGGCTGAACGGAGTTCCCTCCATCATATCGTTGTCCAACTGGGAAAAATAACCCGGCCGAATCTCGTACCCTAAGCGGATTTCGCCGGAGTCCGGCATCTCCAGTCCCATGATCATCTTTAACAAGGTGGTTTTCCCAACACCGTTGGGGCCAATCAGACCGATCTTCTCCCCGGCTTCCACTTTCAGATGGGCCTGGTTTAAAATAACCTTGTCGCCAAAGCGTTTGGAAAGCCGGATACACTCAAGGACATTCCGGGAGCCCGACGGACCGCTTTCAAACTTAAATCGCAAGGTCTTATCGTCTTTAAGGGGTTTCTCCACCCGGTCCATATGGAGCAGGCGTTTCTCAATGCTGTGGGCTTTTCGTTTGCTTTTTTCGGTGGCCCGGGATTCCCGTACAAATTTCTCCAGACGGCTGATTTCCTTCTCCTGCTTTTCATAAGCCCGGAGCATGCTTTGATATTCGGCTTCCTTCTGGGCCCGATACTCGCTGTAATTGCCCCGGTACCGTTTTATACGGCCAAATTCCATTTCCAAGAAGCCCTGAACCACCTTGTCCAGGAAATACCGATCATGGGAGACCAGAAGCACTGCGCCTCTATAGGTGGCCAGAAATTCCTCCAGCCACTCGACGGCCTCAATATCCAGATAGTTGGTGGGCTCGTCCAAAAATAACAAATCGTAAGTTTTTAGCAGCAACCGGGCCAGACCCAAGCGGGTCCGTTCCCCGCCGCTCAATACGGCAACGGAATCATGCCAACGTTCCTGGGGAAATCCCAACCCCCGCAAGACACCCTGAATCCTGCCTTCCACCTGATATCCGCCGGCCGCTGCAGACTTCTCCGTCAACGCATGATGTTGTTCCACCAATTCCCGTAGCCGGCTCTCGGAAATACCTACCTGATCCATCTGCCGCTGCAGGTCGTTGAGCTGATCCTGCAGCCGGTCCAGATCACTGAAAATACTCCGTAACTCCTGATAGACCGTAACGTTTTCATTAAAGTCCAATATTTGCGGAAGATAACCAAATGTATGATTTTGGGCCCAATGAATCTCACCCCGGTCATAATCTTCCGTGCCCGTCAAAATATGGATTAAC
Organism: Bacillota bacterium; assembly: GCA_029776595.1. Taxonomy (GTDB): domain Bacteria; phylum Bacillota; class UBA4882; order UBA8346; family UBA8346; genus JAKOSX01. Next base: position 44,340 of record JAKOSX010000040.1, read on the forward strand.
GTGGTTTTTCCGCATCCGTTTCTTCCGATTAACCCCAGCTTTTCGCCGGGCTGTATCTCAAAAGAAAGATCTTCAAACACCCGATCGGATCCGTAATATTTGGTTAAACCTTTTACCTGTAATAAAGCCATCCTCTTACCCCAAAGCACCGTTAGTGAATTATTCCCATCCTGTGAATGGGCCAAAAACGCCACCAGGCTTTCCCCTTGATATTCTCAAAAGGCACCGGTCCCCAATACCGGCTGTCCTGGCTGTTATTGCGGTTATCGCCCATAACAAATAGATGACCTTCGGGAATCCGATAAGACGGAAAGTCATGAATCGGAGCCCGGTCCGGAGTGATAAACGGCTCCTCCAAAGGCTCATCGTTGATATAAACCACGCCTTTTTTGATGCTTATGGTCTCTCCGGGCAAGCCAATAATGCGTTTGACATAATCATCTTTGGAACCGGCTGCTTCCGGAGGCCTGAAAACAATGATGTCAAAACGTTGGGGTTCATGGAACCAATACGCCGTTTTATTCGAAAGGAACCGGTCCTGCACTTCGATGGTAGGTACCATGGAGGGCGAAGGGACAAACCGTGACTCCAAAAAGAACGTGTGTATGATGAGAAACAAAACCACCGCCGGAACTATAACTTCGATGACGTCTTTGACAAACCGCCCCATGGTATACTCCTCTTTCTCGTTTTTTGAATCAGACTTGGATGCCATCCGAATCCCCCTCATCCAATCATCACATTACATTTCTTTTTCCATTATCCATTATTTCAGCAGGTTTATTATAACATATTGCAACAAAGCCGCAAACACGTTGCGGCTTAATCCGGTTTCAGCGGGGATCATTTCGTCCCGGCGTCCCGTTCTCCATCAATTGCGACAAGGTCACCAGTTTATAGCCTTTCGCCCGTAGCCCTTTGATGATCCCCGGCAAAGCCAGATGGATTTCCTTACTGGAATCGCTGGCATGGCATAAAATCACCGCTCCCGGAAAAACCTTTTTCAAGACCCTTTCCACCATATAGTCCGGTCCGGGGTTCTTCCAATCCAATGAATCCACCGCCCAAATTACTGTTTCATATCCCAATTCCCGGGCCGTATCGATAACCAGGTCGTCATAATCGCCGTTGGGCGGCCGAAAGAACGGCGCCACCCGCGGGACGACGGAAAGCAAATCCTGATGTGCCTTGGCAATATTTTGGCGCACCGCCTCTTTCGGATATTCGCTGAGGTTCACATGGCGGTCGCCGTGACTGGCGATCTCATGCCCTTGCTCGTAAATCATCCGGACGGCCTCCGAATGCCGGACGGCCCAGGGCCCGGAAAGAAAAAACGTGGCCGGAACCTGGTATTCTTTTAGTATCTGCAATACCTTGGGCAATGTCTGCTCACCCCAGCTGATGTCGAAAGTCAGCGTCACTTCCTGCGCCTTTTTCTGCACATAGAAAATGGGCATTTCTTTCGCTGCCGGTCCGGTCACCGGCGATACAGGCATCAAAAACCGGCCGTTCAGAAAACCCAACCCATAAATAAGGGCCAACATCCCGAGGCATACCACGCTTTTTTTCAATACGACGATTTTCACCGTTCTCACCTCGGTTATCTTTATTCCATACATCGAAAAGAAAGAACACCGGGGGAATATCCATCGCAATAAAAAAGATGGGCCGTAAGGCCCATCTTATTTTTAAAGGTATTACTTCTTGGCTACAGCGTCTTTTAAAGCTTTTCCAGCCTTGAATACCGGAACCTTTCTTGCTGCGATTTTAATCTCAACACCCGTTTGAGGATTGCGTCCCTTACGAGCTTCCCGTTTCCGTACTTCAAAACTACCAAAGCCGACTAATTGAACCTTTTCACCTTTAGCCAAGGCTTGGGTCATCGCGCTGATAAACGCGTCGATCGCTTTCCCGGAATCTTTTTTGGTTAAGCCACTCTTCTCGGCAACCTTGTCGATGAGTTCGGTTTTGGTCATTAATTAAGTCACCTCCTTCCGAAAAAGTGGAAAAGTGTTTTGATTTCTTTCAGGTGAACTTTGGTAGCTTTTTAATAATACCACATATTCTAGATATTTCCCTTATCTCCTGCTTTTCAAACAAAAAATAGTAGATTTTTTCAATAAATAATAAGGGTTTCAAGCATAATCCCAGCTAAAATAGTATTTTTTTCGGAAAAAATATTACAAAAAAGTAAACCGCCCTGCTTAAGAACGGTTATCCAAAAAACAAAAATGGTCTTTTCAGACCATTTCTGGTTATAAAATGATACAAATCAGGCCGCCGCTTCCTTCGTTCAGTATCTTGGTCAAAGTCTCCTGCAATTTCTCCTGGGCATTTTCCGGCATTTGCGTCAGTTTGGACTGAATCCCCTCTTTCACCAAGTCATACATGGATTTGCCAAAGAAGTCCATTTCCCAGATTTTCGACGGGTCTTTCTCAAATTCGCTGGTTAAGAAGCGGACAAATTCTTCGCTCTGTTTTTCGGTGCCGACCACCGGTGTGACTTCAGTCATAATATCCACTTTGATCATATGGATGGACGGAGCGCTGGCCCGCAGCTTCACACCAAACCGGTTTCCATGACGGATCAATTCCGGTTCGGCCATGGACAGTTCGTTCAAAAGCGGCTGAACAATGCCATAACCCGTCTCTTTCACCTGGTGTAACGCTTCGGCAACTTTATCGTACTCCCGTTTGGCAACGGACAATTCTTTCATAATGCGCATCAGGTGATGATCGCCTTTCACGGTAAAACCGGAAGTCTCCTCCAAGACTTCATAGAACAGTTGCCGGTCCGTGGTGACCTGGACGGAGACGGAACCCTCTCCCAAATTGACCTCTTGCAGTGAAACGCCGCTGACTTCCTCCAATGAACTCAAAGCGTCGACCACCGCATCAATATCCCGAACTTTCTCCACACCGGCAACAGCCCCGTACACCGTCCCTTCGATCCGGTTGCGCAGCCAATGGTCGATGTCCAATTCTTCGATCCAGTCGGGATAATCCACCCGGATCTCCCGCAGCGGAAACATATACAGCAACTGTTGGATGATCCCCTCAATCTGGACCGGTGTGAGCTGCAGACAATTGAGAGGCAGCACCGGGATCCCGTATTTGGCCTGCAATTCCGCTGCCAATCCCTGAGTCGCCGGGTCCTCCGGGTGGACGGAATTGACAATGACCACAAACGGTTTGCCCAAGGCTTTCAATTCGCCGATGACCCGTTCTTCCGCAGGTACATAGTTTTCCCGCGGTATATCGGTGATACTGCCGTCCGTCGTAATCACCAGGCCCACCGTGGAATGATCCGTAATCACCTTTTCCGTTCCCAATTCCGCCGCTTCCACAAAACTGATAGGCGTGTCAAACCAAGGCGTTAAAACCATTCTCGGCCCGTCTTCGTTTTGGAATCCAACGGCTCCCTCCACCGCATACCCCACACAATCCACCAAACGAACCCGGAACCTCACATTTTCACCGATGTTCACCTCCACTGCTTCACTGGGCACAAATTTCGGCTCCGTGGTCATAATGGTCCGGCCGTTGCCGCTCTGAGGCAGTTCATCCTGGGCGCGTTCCCGATCATACGTGTTACTGATGTTCGGAATCACGATTTGTTCCATAAACCGCTTGATAAATGTGGACTTCCCTGTACGTACCGGGCCGACGACTCCCACATAAATATCCCCCCCGGTACGTTCGGTGATATCTTGAAAGATATCAAACCTTTCCATCGCTGTCCCCCCTTCTCATCGATTTCACCGTTATGGTTACGGGAATTGATTCATCCCCCCTTCGCTGACTGATGGAATACCATGAATCGCGCGTTATTTCAACAAATAACCGCAATTGGCAAACAATAACACTATATATATATGGGTTGACCGATGCCATTATAACTGGTGTCAAAGGAAAAAGACGGATTCTTCTCAGACCGGGGTCGTGATCATCCTATTACCAATTAACGCCAATTATGCTTTTTCATTGTGGTTATGGACGCTGGGTACTGGGTCCCCGGTGCTAGGTTCCCTATTTCAAAAATAAAAAATAAAGGAACGCACCTTGCGTTCCTTACCTACACCCAGTACCTAATACTTAGAACCCAGAACCTAACACCTTATTCCCACGAATACGTCCCCGTGATGACTTCTTCCATTTCATGGGTACGGACCCGCTCCATCAGTTTACGGACACCGTCCCGGGGTGGGACGTTTTCATACAGAACCTGATAGGTCACGGAAGTTATCGGCATTTCCACATTCAGCTTTTTCGACAGCATATAGGCTGCTTCCGCCGTAGCCACCCCTTCGATCACCATTTTGGTGGATTCCATGATCTCTTTGAGGGCACGGCCTTTTCCCAACTCCCGGCCGGCCCAGGAGTTACGGCTATGTTTGCTGAACGCCGTAACAAACAAATCCCCCATCCCCGACAATCCGGAGAACGTCGGGATCTGGGCCCCTAAAGCGGCACCCAATCGAGCCATCTCCACCATGCCTCGGGTTACCAAAGCAGCTTTCGTATTATCGCCCAGGCCCAACCCGTCAGCAATGCCGGCAGCCAAAGCGATGACATTTTTCAAGGCGCCACCCAGCTGCACCCCGGTCCGGTCCGGATTGGTATAGACCCGAAAATTGGGGGTGATCAAAAGGTCCTGAACTTCTTCGGCATACTTGAGAACCGGCGTGGCCACCACGATCGCCGAAGGATTGTTCACAGCCACCTCTTCCGCATGGGTCGGCCCGGACAGGGCTACAATCGCGTTGGGGTCCACCATCGGCAATTCTTCTTCCAGAACATCCGTCATCTTTTTTAAAGTCTTTATCTCCAACCCTTTGGAGGCGCTAATCACGATGGTATCCTGCGCGACAAACGGGGCCATCTCTTTGGCCACCGACCGCAGCCATTGGCTGGGAACCGTAGTGATTAAATATTTTTTCCCAGAAACAACCTCAGCCAGAGATGAACTGGCTGACAATGTATCCGGAAGGGTCACTCCCGGCAAAAAAGTATGGTTGGTATGATAACGGTTAATCTCTTCGCAAACCTCGGTTTCCCTGGCCCAAATCTGTACATTATACCCTTTTTCCGCACATAGCTTGGCAAGAG
>JAKOSX010000041.1 GCA_029776595.1 Bacillota bacterium
GTTTGGACCCCTATTTTGAGATGGTCCATTATGCCAATGGAACCTATTATGTCCGGAGGAGGTAATTCCATGCGCATGTTGAGCATTGATGATTCGTCCGTAGTCCGGAAGATCATTCGAATGGCTGCCGAAGTGTTGGAATTTGAGTTGATTGAAGCGGAAGACGGTTATGAGGGATTAACTAAACTGGATGAATTAGGCGGTCAGGTGGACATCATTTTACTGGATTGGAATATGCCCGGGATGACCGGTCTTGAGGTATTGAAAAAGCTGAAACAGAATGAAAAGACCCGCAGGATTCCGGTGATGATGGTGACCACGGAAAGCCAGAAAGAGAATATTGTGGAAGCGGTCAAATCCGGAGCGGCGCATTATATGATCAAACCATTTACCATGGAAGAACTGACCAAAAAGATTATGGAATGTTTGGGCAGGGGGACGATATGATGCAAAACGGTACCGGGCCGGCTCAAAGGGCGGAATGGCCGGTCAACATGTTTGTGGATGCGTTGAAGGATGCAGTGGCCACGATGGCCGGGATCATGATGGAGTCTGCGGATGAAAGCCTCTCGGCAGGCGAAGCCGGCATGGCCGGAATGATGGTCCTTAGCGGCGAGACCCCGGTTGTGCTGATGATCCTGGCCGATCAGGCGTCCGCTGCAGGCATTGTCACCAATATGACCGGAATCGACAGCGGCGAGCTAACGCCGGCGGACCTTCGGGACGGTCTGGCGGAGTTGGTGAATATGGTCGCCGGATCGGTGAAGGGACGGCTGGCCGGATCCGGGCGCAGTTTCAAACTTTCCTCGCCGTTGGTGGTGACCGGGGAAGCGTTGGCGGTATATGCCAAACGCCATGTGGAGTGCAGTCTGAACCGGCTGGTTGCCGGGGATATCTGGTTAGAGTTGAAAATTTTCCATATATAGCAGGGGGATGAAAGAAGATGAAGAGGATTTTGATTGTAGATGACTCGCCGATGATTCACAATTTACTCCGCAAAACCTTGGAACGGAACGGATATGAAGTGTGCGGAGACGCGGCCAACGGCCGGGAAGGGGTGGAACTGTACGAGAAACACCGGCCGGATCTGGTATTTATGGATATTACCATGCCGGTAATGGACGGGATCGAGGCGGTAAAAACCATCAAAGGCAAATATCCTGAGGCGAAGATCATCATGCTGACGGCCATGGGTGATGACGAGATCATGTCGGAGGCATTAAATGCCGGGGTGGAGGTTTTTCTTAAAAAACCCTTCGACGACTATAAAATCATCAGCGCCATCGCCAAAGTCATTTAAAAAAGGAGTGACACTATGGATTCAAGGCTGATTACGCCGTATATTGAAAGCACTGTCCAAATCATTCGGCAGATGACCGGGATCGAAGTGACGGAGCTCAGTGATCCGGCGCCCGGTTCCGGGGAACTTTCGGCTTACGGGGTGACGTCGGTAATCACCTTTGCCGGGACCATCAAGGGACGGCTGATCATCGATTTTCAACCGGAATTGGCGCTTCAGATCATCAAAAACCTCATGGGGGAAGAAAATCCGCCCTTAAGAGACAGGTTAATGCTGGGATGCATCGCGGAGATAAACAACATCATTGCCGGTGATGCTAATACATTATTGAATAACCAATACGGATTGGGGCTGCGGCTGGCTCCGCCGATGGTGGTTACCGGCGGGAAGATGATGCTGGCTTCGTCCAAAGTGGAGTCCGTCACCGTTTTCGGCCGGACCGGATATGGTGATTTTAAATTGAACATCGCTTTTCAAGGAGGATTGGCATCATGAACGCAAAATTTATCAATCCTTTTTTGGTGGCGGTGGATTCGATATTAAAACAGTTCGGCGTAGCGGATATCCGGAGAGGCGCGGTGGCCGTCAAGGATGAGATGGTGATCGAACAGGATGTTACCACCTTTGTGGGCATTGTCGGAGATCTCCGTGGAAACGTGGCGTATTGTTTTTCGACGGAAACAGCTAAAAAACTGGCTTCAGCCATGATGATGGGGATGCCCGTCCCCGAATTGGATGAGATGTCCCGGAGTGCTATTGCGGAGTTGGCCAACGTCATTACCGGGCATGCCGCTTCTAACCTGGCTGAAGAACAGGTGAAGGTGGATATTACGCCGCCTTCCATGATCGTCGGAGAAGAGATCTTTATGGTATTGAGCAGTGTACGGACGTTGATCGTGACGTTTGAGACTGCGCTGGGTCCGGTCGAAGTCCATATTTGCTTAGAGGTATAGCGATGGAATTCAAAGTTTTGGTCGTTGACGACTCGCCGATTAACCGTAAAATTATCGCCAGTTCGCTGACTGCCAAGCTTTCCGGCATCGCGATCGTGGAGGCGGCTGACGGTTTCGAGGCTTTAAACGTCCTTGACGAGGCCGATATCAGCGTCGTCTTGATGGATATCCTAATGCCCGGAATGGACGGGATCGCAGCCCTGGAGGCCATTAAAGCTAAGCCTAGGCTGAAGAATATCCCGGTGATTATGGTGACTGCGCTCAGTGAGATTGAATTGGTTGAAAAGGCGTTATCTTTGGGGGCTTTGGATTATCTGACCAAACCTTTGACTGCGGAGCAGATTAAGATCACCTTGCCGTTGAAGGTGAAAAATGCGCTGGAATACTATGAACAAAAGAAACAGTTGCTGCTGTTCCATCAGCATATGACGGATGAGATGCAGTTGGCGGAATCCCTGCAAAAGTCGATGATTATCGAACAGGGCGAATGGAACGACATTAAGCTTTGGGGCAGGTATATCCCTTGCGAGGACATCGGAGGCGATTTCTTCCATTGCCTGCCTGTGGACGGCCAGGTTTGGCTGATCATCGCCGATGTGTGGGGCCATGGGATCGCGGCAGCGATGATCTCCGCCATGTTGACGGTGATGTTTAATGCGGCCGTCCGCCAATGGAAAACGCCCGGGGCTGTGCTGGAGTCCATGAACCGCACGTTGATGGGGATTTTCCGGGATTCCCGTTACAGCCTGGTGTCGGCTTTTGCGGCTTGTGTGGACGGAGAAAAAGTATATTATGCCAATGCGGGCCATCCTTATCCGGTCGTCTATCACCGGGAAGGCCATCGGATGGTCCAGTTGGAGACTCCGGGTCTGCTGTTGGGCGTTTTGGAAAACGCCGAGTATCGGACGTTCGAGATGGACTTCGGGCCCGGTGACCGGATGCTGATGTATACCGATGGTATCTTTGACAAAGGCGACCCGGAAGGGTTTGCCGGGTGGCCGTTGGTTTATGACTATTGTCGGGAACACGCCGAGGATTTCAACGGGGATCTTCCCGGGGCCTTGGACAGGATGATCCGGTTTTTCACCGACCGGCAGGGAAGCGGATTTAAGGACGATGCGGCGGTAATGGTGATCAGCCGCAATGCGTAACTTCAGGCGTTGTGTACGGAGGGATCGCCATGGATGATGCGGTAAAGTGCAAAGCAATGGCTGTCGGCGACGGGAAGGAACGGATGAAGGACTCCGCTTCCGGAACGTTCGGCCTGCGGCCGGAACATGCCGAAATGCTGCTGAAAACCATACCCAACGGGGTTTTTACCATTGATACCAACAATATCGTCACCAGTTGGAACAAACGGGCGGAACAGATCACCGGATATACCGCCGCCGAAGTGGTGGGCAAACCCTGCCGCTTATTTGCTTTTGAGCCTTGCCGACAGATTTGCAGTTTGTTTTCGGATGAGATTGGTAAGCCGATTATCGGCAAAATTGCCGTCATTGAGACCAAACAAGGGGAGCTCCGTCATATTTCGAAAAATGCGGATTTGATCCGGGATGAACAGGGCCGGGTCATCGGCGGGATCGAATGTTTTGACGATATTACGGACCGGATTCGGATGGAAGCCGAATTGAAAGAAGCCAGGCACCAGGCAGAAACGGCCAATCGGCTGAAGAGCCGTTTTATCGCCAATATGTCTCATGAGATTCGGACACCGCTTAACGGGTTGAAAGGTTTCATCGAATTGCTGGCCAAAAGCCCGTTAAACGAGGAACAACGCCAGTATGTGGACGGGGCTCGTTCGGCGGCGGACGTTTTATTGTACTTGATCAACAATATCCTGGATCTTTCGAAGATCGAAGCCGGCAAGATGGTCATTGAGCAGATTGGGTTCGACCTGCGCCAAACCGTTGA
>JAKOSX010000042.1 GCA_029776595.1 Bacillota bacterium
AAATATGGAATTGATTTTCACATCGTGAAAAATGGAGTATTCAGGATACATTAACCGCAAACATTGACACCGAATACATATTTCCGTAATATGGAGAAGTGAAATTGGTTTCCACGATATGAAAAATATGTTCCTTCAAAGCGCAAGCTTATAGATAATTCAGTAGAAAGGCGGTTTTTATTCAATGTCATTAACGGAGCAAGTGATGGAACAAGTGATGAAACGGAATCCGAATGAACCCGAATTCCACCAGGCCGTGAAGGAAGTATTGGAATCTTTGGAGCCTGTCTTGGAAAGACATCCGGAATATGTCAAAGCGGGCATTTTGGAACGGATCGTTGAACCTGAACGGGTGATTATGTTCCGGGTTCCCTGGGTGGATGACAACGGGAAAGTCCAAGTGAACCGCGGTTTCAGGGTGCAATTCAACAGCGCTATCGGGCCGTACAAGGGCGGATTGCGTTTCCATCCTTCCGTAAACTTGGGAATTATCAAATTTTTGGGATTTGAACAAATTTTCAAGAACTCTCTGACCGGCTTGCCTATCGGCGGCGGTAAAGGTGGTAGCGATTTCGACCCCAAGGGCAAGTCCGATGGGGAAATCATGCGGTTCTGTCAAAGCTTTATGACCGAATTATACCGCCATGTCGGAGCGGATGTGGACGTTCCCGCCGGAGATATCGGCGTCGGTGCCCGTGAGATTGGTTATATGTACGGCCAGTACAAACGGATTACCGGTTTATATGAAGGCGTACTTACCGGAAAAGGACTGACCTACGGGGGAAGCCTGGCCCGGACCGAAGCTACCGGCTACGGCCTTTGTTACTTTGTGGACGAAATGATTAAAGCGAAAGGAAAATCCTTCAAAGGTGCCAGAGTCATCAGCTCCGGTTCAGGGAACGTATCGATCTATGCCACGCAAAAGGTTTACCAATTAGGCGGTAAAGTGGTGGCAATGAGCGATTCCAACGGATATATCTATGATCCGGAGGGAGTTAACCTGGATACCATTCGCCGCATCAAAGAAGTTGAACGGAAGCGCATCAGCGAATATGTTAAGTATCATCCCCATGCGACCTATACCGAAGGCTGCAGCGGCATCTGGACGGTTAAATGCGACATCGCCCTTCCCAATGCCACCCAAAATGAAATTAATAAAGAATCTGCCGAGATTTTAGTGAAAAACGGGTGCTGGGCCGTTGGCGAAGGTGCCAATATGCCGTCCACACCGGAAGCTATTGAAGTTTTCCAGAAAAACGGCGTATTGTTCGCACCGGCTAAAGCAGCCAACGCCGGCGGCGTGGCCACGTCCGCTTTGGAGATGACCCAGAACAGCATGCGGTTGTCCTGGACCTTCGAAGAAGTTGATGCCAAACTGAAAGAGATTATGGTCAATATTTATAAGAATGCCAGCGAAGCTGCTAAAGAGTATGGTTATGAAGGCAACCTAGTAGTAGGCGCCAATATTGCCGGATTTAAGAAAGTAGCCAATGCGATGCTGGCCCAAGGAATTGTGTGAGTGTTCAGGAAGAGCCGAGGCATCATGCCGAGGCTCTTTTTTTATTTATAGTTATATCTTGTATCCCGGTGGGATGTTTTTGACTTCGGGCAATGGGGTTATACTAGGGTTATGATTTATATATGGTGTACGCTTATTCTTTGGGTGTTGTTTAAATTATGCGTTCCCTGGCGGGAGTGGCGGAATTATTATCCGGTGTTTTTGTTTTCAGCATTATTGGGAACCGTGTGTGACCTTTGGGGCATCGTTTACGGTCAATGGCTTTACCATGGGCCGACGGTCGGAGGATTGAGTCTCTGGTCGGTTATAGGTATGGCGGCGGCGGAAGGCGGCTTGTTTATCCGGTTATATCCCACGGGACGGGGATGGGGGATGCAGCTGCTTTACCTGTTTGGTTGGGCCGTTGTCAATACGGTCTGTGAATGGGGGTTTGTTCAGGCGGAATGGATCGGTTATTTGCGGTGGAATCCATTGAAGGCATTCATTTTTTATCTTTTCTTCTTTGGAACGGTCGGTTTGCAGGAATACGCTTATAATGGGACGAAAAGACTTCGAAAAGGTTGACAGTTGAGAGATGGAAGTATACATTTAAGATAGAGTCGATTTTTATGTGAGGTAAAGCGATGATTGGGTTTCGAAAAGCCAACAGGTCTGATCTGGAACATGTATTGGATTTGATTGAAAGAGGTTTTTCCGTCCAGCATAACTCGGTCAATTACCAGGAAGGTAAAGCACACCGAGTTTTATTTTCATATTTATATAGTCGGCCGTCTTGGCGCCCGGAGTATCTGTGGTTGGCTGAGGAGGACAACCGCATTATTGCGGCGGTTGGCGTTTTTCCGCACCAATTGTCGTTTGACGGCGTTTGTGTACCGGTCTGGGCCATATCCCCGGTGGTGACCCATCCTGAACACCGGGGAAAACGGGCGGCAGTGGGATGTATGGAGCAGATGTTTTGCGATTTAAAAGCTTCGGGTATTCCTGCTGTTTTTTTGTGGGGTATTCCTGATTATTATCCTAAATTCGGATTTGTACCGGTCTTGGCCCGCTACCAGACCCGGATCACCCGAAAGCAATTGCGGCGGGTTGAGAGGGCCGAAGGCCGTTTCAGGGAAGTCGAGACGGACGATCTGCCGTTTTTGGCCTCGCTTTATACATCGTTTAACCGGAAATATTGGTTGCAACCGTTCCGGACGGAACGTTGGTGGACGGAGCGAAGCGGCGAGTTTGATATTGAAGGCGGAGACGTCAAAGAAGTTCCGTTTCCAAAAAAGGAAAATTTTAAAGTTTGGGAGAACTTTAAAGGGGAAATTAGCGGATATATCTATATTCAGCCGGATAATGCCCGACAACGCATTTATCTGCCGGAATCTATCGCCGTTGATTTAGCTACGGCGGAACAGATGGTCAGTCAGTTGGTTGAAGCATTGCCGGAAGAGATGACTTTGGTCGTCCGGGGAACGCCGGAGCATTACATGAATATGGCAGCTTTCGAACTGGGCGGGACTCATGTGCATCCGGCTCCGTTGGCTGGTATGATCAAAGTGCTGGATTGGGCGTCTTTTTTAACGAAGATGGAGCCGGTATTGGAACAGCGTCTGTCCGGGTTTGGTCCTTTTTCCGAAACACTGGAGTACAGGTTGGATGGTCAAGGGGTCCGTTTCGTGTTAGACAGCGGGAATGTCCGGATCCGGTTGTCCGAATCGGAGATAACTTCCAAGGATGTCAATGTGAAATTGTCCCGACTGATATTGGGGATTTACAATGATGATGATTGGAAGCATTTGTCCGGTAATGCCGCAGCGTATATCGGGCCGGTGTTGTTTCCGCGGAAATACCCGTTTATTTGGGATGTGAATTATTTGTATTAAATTTACGATATATTGGGACACGGGAGATGGTAGTTTGGATCAATTGGCGTTAACCGGCGCAGTCGTTCTTACTCCTTTTGTGATGATCGAGGATGCTGTGATATTGATTAAAGGAAAACGAATTAAGGCGTTAGGCAGCCGGGATAAAGTTGAAATCCCTCCCGATTACCGGGAACTCTCATTGGACGGGTATTTGATCGCCCCGGGTTTGATCGATCAACATGTCCATGGAGGCGGCGGAGCGGAGGTTATGTCCGGCAGGGCTAATGATTTGAGAGATATGGCCAGATTTCATGCAGTACACGGCGTTACTTCGTTTTTGGCTACCACCATCTCCGGCAGCAACGAACAGTTGATATCAGTGGCCCAGGCTTATCGTGAACTTCAGGAATATGAGTATAAAGGTGCCCGGTGTTTAGGGCTTCATTTGGAAGGGCCTTATTTATCCTATCGGGCATCCGGTATTCATACATCGTATCACTTGCAGAATGCCGACATGGAAGAAATAATGGCATTGAACCGGATCAGCGGCAATGCCGTCAAGATGATGACCATGGCTCCTGAAATACCTGGCGTTCCGGAACTGGCGAAGGTGTTGTCCGAAGAGGGCATTATTTGTTCCATTGGGCACAGTGATGCGAATTATGCCACAGCCCTGAAAGCGGTGGACGATGGTTTCTCCTGTGTCACCCATTGTTTCAATGGCAGCAGGCCGTTTCATCATCGGGAACCGGGAGTGACAGGGGTAGCATTGACCGATGACCGACTCCGTATTGAACTGATTGCGGATGAACATCATCTTCACCCCAACAC
>JAKOSX010000043.1 GCA_029776595.1 Bacillota bacterium
GGCTCAACCCCGGCAGTCCGTCCCTACCTAAAACCGAAGACAAACAACCGTCCATCGCCATTCTGGACGGACGTCATCTTGAAATTATTAATCTGAATACCGGGGAAGTCATCAAGGCTATTGATTTGTAAAATGGCAGGACAAAGGTGCACAACACAGTACACAGTGCACGGTGCACAGCGTTTGGTTCTGGGGATATATGAAGGAGATAGGAGACAAGGGTTAGGAGAATTTTGGAGAAGGCCGGAATGAAAATTAAAATTAAGAACGCGGACGCGTTCCCACCACAGCCCAGAACCTAGGGCCTGGTACCTTGACCGTTAACCGTGCACCCGGAAAAAGAACTGTCAACCGTCAACTGATTCAAGTATTTTCTCGCTGTTTCCAGGTCATGGTTGATCTGGCGTTGGAGGGACTCGGGGCCGGAAAAACGGTTTTCCGGACGGATAAACCGCAAAAACTCAATCCGGACATGATGGCCATACAGATTAACCTCCACATCCATCAGATAGACTTCAACCAAAGGTTTATATTGTCCGAAAGTCGGCTTAATCCCTACATTGGCCAAACCGTAAAATCCCTTTTCGCCGTCGATCATCCGAACCAGATATACTCCGTAACACGGTAACAGATATTGGGGCTCGATGCGGATGTTGGCGGTCGGGAATCCCAGCCTTCTTCCAATTTGCTCCCCTTTAACCACCGGGCCGTCAATGGTAAAAGGATAGCCCAGCATCTTATTGGCCAGTTCAATTTGGCCTTGAGCCAACAATTGCCGGATTACCGAGCTGGAGATGATGGTGTCCCCCTCCATAACCGGAGGAATCCGCTCCAAATGAACCCCGGAAGCATCCGCCAATTCCCGCAACAAATGATAATCGCCTTTGCCGGAAGCACCGAACCGAAAGTCATACCCGACCACCAGCGAACGTATTTTTAACCCTTCAACCAGCCACTGACGGAAAAAAGTTTCCGCTTCCATCGCCGCAAAATCCCGATCAAAAGGGACTTCCAACAGGGCGTCCACCCCTTGGCGTTCCAACAGTTGCTTCCGCAGCGCCGGATTATTGAGGAGAAACGGCCGTTCTCCCAAAAGATCGTCCGAATGGTTGGAAAACGACAGAACCACCGCCAGCCCGCCCTCTTCCCGGGTAAGTTCCACCGTCCGGCGCATAATTGCCTGATGACCGCGGTGGACTCCGTCAAAATTGCCGATGGTCACCGCCGTCCTTCGATTCTCTTTCAGTAGCTCCCGTCGGGCTTCCAAGATCGAATTCCAAATGATCATGTTTTCCTCATTGTCCCATGTTTGATATGTAATAATACCGGTTATGCCTTATCCTGATAGCGGAAGACTTTCACCGGCTGCCAAAACCGGTAATCACCGTTGTCTTCCAACCGGACCACAGCCAGTAACCGATTGTCATCGCCGACCGCTTTGGCCAAGTCCCCCGGTTCCGCCGCCGCCGGATAACGGTAAAATGAAAGTTTGCCTCCGTTACAAACTTTTTTGCGATCTTCCGCTTTCGGCAGGACGGACGGCAGATGGGCCAATGCCTCCGTTAACGGAATAATCCTCCGGTCAAGGGTTCCTGCTTCCAATTCCTTCTCAACCTGGTCCAACGTCAACGCCTGATCCAAGGTAAAAGGGCCGGAGCTAAGCCGCACCAGACTCCCCATATGGGCGCCGCATCCCAGTATCACTCCAAGATCATGAATGAGCGTACGGATATAGGTCCCCTTGGAACACCGAATGTCGGCCGTCAGACGCTGACCGAATTCATACACCGGCTGTGTATAATGATTGTTCCATTCATATACCGTAATCTTTCGCGTCTGCCGCTCCACATCCACACCGGCCCGAGCCAATTCATAGAGCTTTTTGCCTTGGACCTTCACCGCCGAATACATCGGCGGCATCTGATCGATGGTCCCGGTAAGTTCCCGGACGGCGTTTTCAATCTCCGCCGGCGTCAGGCACATTTCCGGCTTTTCCCAAAGAACGGTCCCCGTTGCATCCTGGGTATCCGTAGCTTGACCGAAAACTACTTCAGCCCGATAGACTTTTTCCGTTTCATTTAAAAATTGAAAAGAACGGGTCCCTTCCCCTAAACCGACAACCAAAACGCCAGTGGCCTCCGGGTCCAAAGTGCCGGAATGGCCGACGGCCGTTTGCCGCAGCATCCACCGTAATTTGGCAACCACTTGGTGTGAAGTTACGCCCCGTTCTTTGTGAATGATGAGTATCCCATGCCACATTTATTTGACACCGTAGTATTGATTGACATAATCCAAGACCTTTTGGACGACCGTATCCACGGGGCCCGTCAAACTGCATCCGGCAGCCCGGGCATGCCCGCCGCCTCCAAAATGGGCTGCCAGCTGACTGACGTCCACCGCAGCGGTAGACCTCCAACTGACTTTAACTTCATTGGGTTTTAACTCTTTAAAGAGTATCCCAATCTCCACCCCTTCAATGGAACGGGCGTAATTGACATAGCTCTCCGTCTCTTCGTTTTCCACCGGATACTTAGTGAGCAAGGGCTGATCAAGCACAGTCCAAGCAACTTTTCCTCCGTTGGTCAACTGCAATCTGCTTAAGACCTCGCCCAACAGGCGAATGGAATTGAAACTTTTCTGCTCGTGGACCTGCTCAGCCACTTTAAACGGTTCCACTCCGTAATTTTTCACCAATGAAGAGGCCACTTCCAATGTAAACGACGACGTGCTCTCAAAGCGGAAAAACCCCGTATCGGTGGCAATGGCCGTATACAAAGCCAGAGCGATGGCATAATCCATCGCATATCCGGCCTCCGTTATGAGCCGATAAACCACTTCTCCGGTTGCACACGCCTGCGGTTCAATGATATTGATGTCTCCAAAACCTTTATTGGTAATATGATGGTCCAAATTGACCATAATAGCACCGGACGCCTCCCACAACTCGGGCGGAGCGGCAATCCGCTCCTTTTCGGCACAGTCGACACAAATCACGGCTTCAGGCCGAAACCGGCCGTCCCAGCCGGTTTCAATCCACTGAATACCTTCTAAAAAGTTATATACGGACGGAACCCCGTCAGAACAGACCATAGCCACCTGTTTTCCCCGTTGCCGCAGAGTCAATCCCACGGCCAACAGTGAGCCGATGGCATCGCCGTCCGGATGGACATGGCAGCAGACCACAAACCGTTCCCGAGTATCCACCAGTTCCATGAATGGCTGCAATTGATCCAGCACTTAATTCTCGCTCCCTTTTTCTTTCTTCATTTCGTTCAAGAGTGCCATGATCCGGGAACCCCGTTCCATGGATTCGTCCGCGATAAAATGGAGCTCCGGCGTATGCCGCAACCGGATCCGCTGCCCCAATTCGGAGCGGATAAACCCCTTCGCACTCTCCAACCCTTCCATGGTCTGCTTCTTCTCTTCTTCACTCCCGAAAACGCTGACAAAAATCTTAACATGACTGTAATCATTGGAAACTTCCACATCGGTGACACTGACAAAACCGATGCGCGGATCTTTCAACTCCCGTTGGAGAATCTGCCCAAATTCGGCCTTGATCAGCTCCCGCAATCTTTCCAAACGATGTTCAGCCATTGAATCCACGCTCCATTCTGGTTCTTTCGCCCGTTAACTTTGCCGTTTGATTTCCTCCATGTAGAACGCTTCGATGATATCCCCTTCCTTCAAATCGTTGAAGTTCTCGAGGCCAATACCGCATTCGAAGCCTTCGCTGACCTCGCGGACATCATCTTTAAACCGTTTTAACGAGCTGATTTTTCCTTCATGGATGACAATGTTATCTCTGATCAAACGGATATCATTATTGCGGCTTATTTTACCGTCCAGCACGTAACATCCTGCCACGTTGCCGACTTTGGGAACTTTATAGATGGCCCGAATTTCGGCGCGGCCGTTGACCACTTCCCGAAATTCCGGTTCCAACATTCCTTCCATCGCCTTTTTAACATCGTCGATAATATTATAAATAATTCGGTATAAACGAATATCTACATTTTCTTTTTCGGCGATCCGTTTGGCCATCGGGTCCGGTCGGACATTAAATCCGACAACGATGGCATTGGAGGCCGCAGCCAACATCACGTCGCCTTCGCCGATTCCTCCGACGCCGCCGTGAATCACCCGGACTTTCACTTCATCATTGGAAAGTTTTTCGAGAGATTGGCGGATGGCTTCCACTGAACCCTGAACATCCGCTTTAATAATGATCTTAACCTCTTTGAGGGTCCCTTCTTTAATCTTGGAGAAAAGATCATTCAGGGTGACTTTCTGGCTTTGCTGCAGTTCCACTTCGCGCTTATACTGCATCCGTTTGTCCGCCAACTGACGGGCCAGCCGCTCCTCCGGGACCACATTCAAAATATCCCCGGCTTCAGGAAGTTCGTCGAAACCGATGACTTCCACCGGCGTGGAAGGCGTAGCCTTTTTAACCCGTTTCCCTTTATCGTTGATCAAGGCCCGGACTTTACCGGCGGCAGCACCGGCAATGATGGAGTCACCCAATTCCAGGGTACCGTTTTGTACCAGGACCGTGGCCACCGGACCCCGTCCCTTATCCAATTTGGCTTCAATGATGATGCCTTTGGCCGGCCGGTTGGGATTGGCTTTCAACTCTTTGATATCAGCCACCAACAGGATCATTTCCAACAGATTTTCAATACCGATGCGCTGTTTGGCCGACACTTGGACGAAAATGGTGTCGCCGCCCCATTCTTCGGCCACCAAACCGTATTCGGTAAGATCCTGCTTAATCCGTTCCGGATTGGCTCCCGGCTTATCGATTTTATTGATGGCCACAATGATCGGCACATTGGCGTCTTTCGCATGGTTGAGCGCTTCCACGGTTTGCGGCATCACCCCGTCGTCCGCAGCCACCACCAAAATGGCAATATCCGTCGCTTGGGCGCCCCGGGCCCGCATCGCCGTAAATGCTTCGTGGCCTGGCGTGTCCAGGAAGGTGATTTTCCGTTCATTAATCTCAACCTGATACGCACCGATATGTTGGGTAATACCGCCGGCTTCCTGCGCCGTCACACTGGTTTTCCGGATGGCATCCAAAAGCGAGGTTTTTCCGTGATCCACATGGCCCATAATGGTAACCACCGGAGGCCGTGGCTGCAGATCTTTCGGATCATCCTCGATCTCCTCAACTTGCAGTTTTTCTTCTTCAGTTTGGGCGGGCGCCGCTTCCACACCAAACTCATCCGCAATGAGAGCCATGGTATCATAATCAATTTCCTGATTTATTGTAGCCATAACTCCCAAATTCATTAGTTTCTTAATCACTTCACCGGCAGCAATCTCTAACAATTGTGCAAAATCTTTCACCGTCATGCTAACCGGCAATTGAACGGATTTAACATTCGTCACTGGTCCCTGGGGTTTCTTTTGAGGACGCGGCGGTTGA
>JAKOSX010000044.1 GCA_029776595.1 Bacillota bacterium
ATAATGTATATCTCTTGAGCCACCGTGGCATCCCGCATCACCCGGACCAACCCCAGTTCTTTGGCAGGAAGAGAGGTCAACATCTGTTCCTGTTCGGCGATAACGCGGTCAATGGCTTCCCGCTGCGCTTTGGCGGCTGCGATCTCCACCTCCGCCTGAATCCGGGTTTGTAACAGCCCTTGATAGACCGGATTCATGGAGGACGCCTCCGCATTGATGACCCGGGCAATCTCCGCATTTAACCGTTGTTTGGTTTCTTCGATGGCTGCACGGAGCGCCATCACTTCCGGATGTTTCTCCGTATATTTCTGGAGCATTCCCACCAGCTGCACTTCAAGATCAGCCAGTTTGCTCCGATATTGCAAAATAAGCTGGTTTTCGGCCACAAATTCCGGTTTCTGCTCCCCCAATTGGGCCTGGGCGCTTTGCAGTTTGGCTTGGGCCGAAGACAACGCCACACTGTTTTCCGCCTTCAACTTATTAATCGTGGTTAAATTGCCGATGATGGCCTTAATTTCTTCCGACGGAGCCACAATCTGCTGTTCCCGCTTGTACAGTTCCAAACTGGCTTCGGCTGCCAACAACTCTCGCTTGGCTTCCTCCAGGCGTTCTCCGATAAACGAACGGATCATCCGCTGTTCCGACCGGACCAGGTCCGTCATGCGTTCGACAAACGACTGCACCAACGTATTGACGATCTGTTGGGCTTTCGCCGGATTCCTGTCGGTTACCGACACTTTGAGAATCTCCGTATCCCGGACCGGGAGGGTGGTAATCCTGTCCACCATTTGCTTATACATCGGCCTTTCGGATGAATCACCGTATACCTTGTCCATCATGGACTCAACGACGGTCCGACTCTTGAGGATTTCGGCGTAAGTGGACATCATCTGCTTGGTGGCCATGGCATTCCCCAAGGGCATACTTCCCAGCAATGAATCGGCCAGACCTTTGGACTGTTTGATCCGAAGCGTAGTTTCTGCCTCATAGGTCGGGGGCAATATCCAACTGATAACTACGGAAGCCACCACCGCCGCCAAAAACACTCCCAGAATCAGTCCCCGCCGCCGTCTCAAAATGCGAAGAATATCTTTCAAATCAAGCGTTGTCTCTTCCATTGCATAATTTTGTTCACTCACCGATTTTACTCCTTCTTGCATTTGATAGCTTGCCTTTGGTGCTTCAGCACAAAACTCAAGGTAACACTAAGCTCGCACCACTCGTACGTTATACCCACACTACATGCCTAATTATCCCTGATATCCTCGATCTGGGCCCAGGCTGTAATGAAAGGCAATATCTCTTTCACATAATCTAACTTATGTCGTGTTAAAAACAACGCATCGCCGTCGTTTAATACATAATTCTGCGACATATCGCCTTTCCGCAATATATCATTGAGATTGATGAGGGTATAATTCATCCGATCCCCGCTGCGGACCAGATATACCTTGTTCTTATCGGAACTCCGGGTAAAACCGCCGGCTGCGGCCAAAGCATCCAACACCCG
>JAKOSX010000045.1 GCA_029776595.1 Bacillota bacterium
CAAAGGCCGCATCGACGGCCTCATCATCGACGGCGAAACCGTGTGGGCCGAAGAGATCAAAACCACTTACGCCCCATTGCACCAATTAACCCTGGACACCTATCCGGTCCACCTGGCCCAACTCCAGCTCTATTTGTACTTTTTAATGGTTAAATATCCGGATAAACACATTACCGGCAACCTGACCTATCTCAATCTGGACGATTTATCCGAAATCACCTTTCCGGTGTCCATCACTGCGGCAACCGGCGAAGCCCTCTTCACTTCCCTTGCCGTTCCGTATATCGAAAGCATCCGGGATCGGGATTCCTGGCGGACTTTACGCAACCGGTCGTTGGCATCCTGGCCTTTTCCGTTCCCCAGCCCCCGTCCGGGACAAGAAGAATTAATCGAGACCATGGAATATGCCTTGGAAAGCGAGACCGATCTATTTTTGGAGGCGGCCACCGGTATCGGCAAGACCATCGGCGTGCTTTATCCGGCGCTTAAACGCCTAAGTCAAAGCGACCGTTACGATCAGATCTTTTTCCTTACCGCCAAAACCGCAGGCAAAGAGATTGTCAAAAAGACCCTCTCCCTGGCCATGACCCAGGGCATCCGGTTGCGGACCGTATTTATCGAGGCCAAGGAGCGAGTATGCCTTTATCCGGAAGCTGAATGCCGGCCGGAATCCTGTCCCTGCGCCGCCGGTTACTATCTCCGGGTTAAATCGGTTATCCCCGAATTATTGCAAAAAGAGCTTATTTTACCGGAGACTCTCCTGGAATACTCCCGTTCCCATCAAGTCTGCCCCTTTGAACTTTCCCTGGATTTATCACTGGCATCCGATCTAATCGTCTGCGACTACAATTATGTTTTTGATCCTGCTGTCTACCTGAAACGGTTCTTTCTCCATTCCGGCCGTCATAATTTCCTCTTTCTGATCGACGAAGCCCATAACCTGGTCACCCGAGGGCGGGAAATGTACTCCGCCCGCCTTGATCAAAGCCAATTGATCCGTCTCCGGGAACATCTGAACGGCCAAGCTCCGGCCGTCGAAGCGGCTTCCAAAGGCGTGGAAACCTTCTTCCACCGGTGGCAGCAACAGCTCCGGGACGAAGGCAGAAAAGGCATGCTCCTCCAAACCCTCCCGGAGATGTTGGAATCGGCACTGGAAAAACTGGCGGCTGCCATCGAACCGTTTCTCAGACAAACGCCTTTCAAAAATTTGAACCGGCCGGTACAGGATTTCTATTTTGAACTGCTGCACCTGATTCGGGTCATCGGCTATCTCCGCCCGGAATACGCCATCTATATTTTGATCGAAGACGACGACCTGATCCTGCGCCTGTTTTGCCGTAACCCCGGCCCGTTGTTACGTCAGCGGCTGGACTGGGCCCGTTCGGCAGTCTTCTTCTCCGCCACCCTGTCGCCGTTGGAATACTTTCAAAAGCTGTTGGGCGGCAAGCCCGATGCCCTCTCACTGCGGCTGACTTCCCCTTTTCCCAGGGAAAACCGGCTATATCTGCATATTCCGGGTATCGATACCCGTTACAAAAAAAGAGACGAATCCGCCGCCAAGATCGCCACCATCGCCGTAGACATGGCCTTGACGCATCAAGGCAATTACCTGGTTTTCTTTCCTTCCTATGCTTATCTAAATTCGGTACGGCCCCTCATCCAACACTATGCCGGAGACCGTCTCCATATCTACTCCCAATTCCCGGGGATGAACGACGCGCAAAAATTGAAATTTCTCTGGAAAATATCCACCCCGTCTTCCCGATCCAATCTGGGCCTGGCGGTATTGGGCGGCCTCTTTGGCGAAGGCGTGGATCTTCCCGGCGAACAGTTGGTCGGCGTAATGATCGTCGGGCCCGGACTTCCCACCGTCTCTGCCGAACAGGAACTGATCCAAGCATACTTCGATGAAACCGAAAACGGAGGATTCCTCTATGCATATGTCATCCCGGGGATGATTCGGGTCATCCAGTCCGCCGGGCGGGTATTCCGGACTCCGGATGACCGGGGAGTGGTAATATTGGTGGATGATCGGTTTTTATATGAAAGTTATCAGGCGCTGATGCCGCCGGACTGGTTCCTCCCGGGACGGGAATTTTCCAGCGAAAACTACCTGGAGATCCTGGAGGAATTTTGGAATCAATAGGCACCGGACGCAGAGGCCCTTTGGCCCCCGCCCCAGGGAATTAAATGAAAAAGAGTGCCTATGCACCCTTCATTGCGATGCTTGCCATGCCAGGACCGACCGGTATGGCAACGACCCTCCGAAAATGTCCAACGCGCTGCCGATGGTCAAATCCACTTTGCCCCGGCCCAGCCGTTTCACCAGTTCCAAGTCTTCCAAGCTTCGGGCTCCGCCCGCATACGTTACGGGGATCGGCGCCCATTCTCCCAACAACCGGACCAGATCTTCCTGGACACCCTGGCGCTTGCCTTCCACATCCACTCCGTGAATTAAAAATTCATCACAATATCCGGCAAGTTCTTCCAGAGTCTTCCGGCCGACAATACACGAGGTAAACCGTTGCCATCGGTCCGTGACCACATAATAATTTCCGTCTTTAAAACGGCAGCTCAAGTCGATAACCAACCGTTCCCGGCCGACAGCGGCCACCATCGCGTCAAGCCGTTTCGGGTCGAGCTCTCCGTCGCTGAAAATATACGACGTCACGATCACATGGGAAGCACCCGCCTCCAAATATTGCTCCGCGTTTTCAGGACGGATTCCGCCGCCGACCTGTAACCCCCCTGGATAGGCCCGAAGCCCCTGCAGGGCCGCAGCTTCGTTCCCCGGCCCCAACATGATGATATGCCCCCCGGTCAATCCGTCCCGTTTAAAAAGCTCCGCATAATGGGCAGCATCATGCTCCGCCACGAAATTTTCAATCAAACCCTCAGCGGTATCCGTCAGCGTCCCGCCGACGATTTGTTTAACCTTTCCCTGATGCAGGTCAATGCACGGCCTAAACTTCATCCCGTCCCTATTCCTCCGCAGTTCCTAAAATATATCTCCATTATATCAACCCTGGGAATAGGGGACAACGGGAAATCGCTGAAATGGGTACAAGGCGCTGGGTACCAGGCACCAGGTGCTAGTGGAAGGAACGCGCACGCATTCCCTCCACAACCCATAACCCGGAACCCAGAACCTAAGGCCCAGGACCCTGAAACCGTTAACGCGGTAAATACCGGTCTCCGCCGATAATTTGTTCATACGGCCGCTCGATCATTTCAATCCGGCCGGTTTCCGGGTCGCGTCTGGAATTGACGAACTTCAGCCAATTGAAATCGTCTCGGTTCGGATAATCGCTCCGGCTTTGGAAAGCGGGCCACCGGGTTTCCTTACGATAGTCCAAATGTTCCACCAGTTGTCTGGCTACAGTGACCCGGTCAATAACTTCATGGCATTGAAGCAATTCGTGCCAGTCTCCGGCAATTAAGTATTCAACCTGGTCTTCCAGGCGCTCCAACAGCCTGCGGGCAACGGCCAGTTCCGCCTGGTTCACTTCGTAAAATTTGCTGATGCCTCCGGCATACTCATCCATGATCTTCTGGAGCCGTTCCTCCATTTCCGCCGCAGCCACTCCCGGTTGCCCATCACGGAAACGGCGATAGGGCCGGTAGATCCGTTCCAGTTTATCCTCGAAAGCCATGAGCCCCGATGCTTTACCGATTTGCCGGGAACGCAAATCCCCGACGACGGCCCGAGCGGCGATCACACTTTCCGCCCAGCATCCGCTGACAAATTTATACGGATATCCGCCGGCCACATCGCCGGCTGCGTACAACCCTGCCAGGGTCGTCCGGCGGTCCCGATCGATCCAGTATCCGGCCTGGCAATGGCCTCCCATCACATAAGGCTCCGTCCCGCACACCTCCACCGGCTCCTCCGACGGGTCAAAACCGTTGGCGGCCCATTGTAATACGATGCCGGGGTACATATCCAGATAAGCTTCTTTCAACGCCCGGACCTGTTCCGGCTGCAAGTGCCGGGTATCCAAATAACATGGCCCCCGGCCTTCCTTCACTTCCTGCGTAGGCCCGAAGACCCGGAGACAAGTCGGCGCACCTTCGCCGCCCAAATGGCCGAAACGTGTTTTCATAAACTGCTCGCCCAAGGCATTGCGTTGACGGGCTCCAAACCCCAACGCCAGCGTACCGGTAGGGCAGATCATATCTTTGGTCCGGAGTGCGATAAACCGCATTTCCAAACTGGTAAACTCCGCGCCGGCCCGCATACCCATAGCATACCCGGCGCCGGTGTTAAACGGAGGATACCACATTTTATGGGCAGCCAACCCCGGATTATTGGGGCGGTACAACCCCGCAGCACCACCGGTACAACAAATAACAGCCTTCGCTTCAATCACCCAGCAGACCCCGTCACGGACATTAAAGCCGATCACTCCGGAAACCCGGCCGTCCTCCAGCAAATAATCCACGCCGTTAACCCGGTTCAACACCTCCACTCCGGCTGCTTTCACCGCTTTCGCCAAAATGGACTTCAGCGATTCACCGTTTATTTTAATGTTCCACCGTCCTCGGGGCTGGTACCTGCCACTGGAATCTTTCTGAATCCGAAGTCCCCATCCTTCGACTTTGGCGACCACCCGGTTGAGCTCTTCCGCCGCCGAATAGACCAAATCCTCACGGACAAGGCCCATGGCATCAAAACGGACATACCGGGTAAATGACTCCGGCGTTTCTCCCGGATTCAAATACGCATTGATGGCATTCATCCCCGCTGCCAGGCAACCGCTCCGTTCGATATTGGCCTTTTCAACGATAAGCACCTCCAGCTCCGGGGCCAGTTCCTTGACGGTAACCGCCGCCATGCATCCGGCCGTCCCACCGCCCAGAACCACCACATCCGTTTGTTTGCGAATGATCGTCGGCTCAAATTTCAAATGAAAACACCCTCCTTTATCCTTTTTACTCTATGCCAAAGGCCTTAGGAGGGTGTCTTTTTGTTTGATAATGATTTATGAAGCATCTTGTGGCGTTTCTTCCGTATTCTCTACCTCATAGACATTGGATTTTAACACGTCAATGTCGGTAATCCGCCAAATCTTCCGCACCGGCCTTAGGGTGAACCGGTCTTCCCGCTCCATGTATTGGGTCTTTTTTCCCATATTGACATGGAGTTTATAGACCACCTCATATTGATACTCGTCAGGCGTTTCCACGATCGGTTTGATCCGGAGCTCGTCGATGACGATCCTCAACCGTTTCTCCGGCGTCACCGCAGTCGCCGTTTGCACGCTCATCACATGGACATTGGAGACCATGGACTCAAGGCTGTTTTTGGCTTTATGCAGCGTTTCGATTAACAACGGCACATTACTGGTGCGGACTGCTTCAAAGTAAAAATCAACGACTTGGGCCGGCGTATGCTCTTTGGTAATCACCGGGTCCGCCCGGAACTCCAACGTCAGGAAGATACCGACCAGGAGGACGGCCACTGCAGCCAGGCAAACGGCCCCATACCGCCGGAACCAGAGCCAAACCTTTTCCCGGGACTGATGCCGTTTTAAGCTTTGCCCTGCCTTGACCGAATAAGCTTTCGCCTCCTCTGCAGATACCACACATCTCCCGTTATCCAACAACTGAGAAAACTCCGTCCATAGCTTTTCTAATCCCGGCCGCGATTCCGGATCCAACGACAGCGCTTTGACAATCAATGCGCTCAACTCCGGACTTAAATAAGGCTGCAAAGTCCGGGGCTCGATAACCTTCCCGCGTAACACTTGGGCGACGCGGTCCGCGTCATTGCGGGCGGTAAACGGGTGATCTCCGGTAAGCAGTTGATACGCAATAACACCCCAGCTGTACACATCCGCAGCGGTGGTCCAGGCTTCCCCTCGGATCACCTCCGGAGGCAGGTCATACCGATAATCCGAACCGCCAAGCCATGAGCTTAAATAATTCATCACCAGCGGATCCTGAAGGACCAATTCGCCGGCAGCATCCTGCCACAACATTCCCCGGCTCAGCCCGCCGATAATCCGGCCGTGTTGATGAAAAGCCTTCATTATCCTTAAAATCCGCAATAAGCCCCGGCAAGCATCTTCCGGTCCGGCAGGGGCATAAGCTTGCCCGTCCAGCTCGCTTTCCGGCCGAATCAAATAATAATTATCATCTTCATCTCTGAAAAAATCATAATATTTCAATAAACCCGTCTCGTTGATCTGGGCTTCGTCGGCTATTTTTTTCTGGACTCCCGCCAAGATTTCACGTCGGTTATTTTCTTTCGGCCGTATGATAAATTCAATTTTATCGGCAATCCAGCGCTCTCCGTTTTCAGTTGTTGCCACCAGCCGGCCGGACTGGTCCGAAACGATTTGGTATTTCAAGCGAGTCACCTCATCCGATAACATTTTATTCATGGGCTTACGACAGCCATTCGATCATAACGTTTTTTTCGCCAAATAATTCCCAAAACCCTGTTTGTCCATATTATCCCGGGAATGAATCATCATTTCAGGATCCAATTATTAATTCTATGTATCCAATTGTCAACCCGGCAGGAGTAGACTGATGAAACGCGAAATATCATCAGACTATCCTGCGTTAGCCAAACGATTGGCCAAATAATAAAAAAATATTTTTGAGGTGAAAAGGATGAAAGAGAAAGAACATGTTGTCATAACCGTCATGGGTCAAGACCGGGTCGGAATTGTAGCCGCAGTTTCCCAGGCCCTGGCTCAATATAATGCCAATATTATTGATATCAGCCAAACCATCCTTCAGGATATTTTTGCCATGATCCTCTTGGTGGACATCTCCTCAGCCACCAAAAATTTGGTTGAATTAAAGGAAATCCTTGCCGAAACCGGTAAACAACTTGGGGTCAATATCGTCGTCCAACACGAAGATATCTTCCGGTACATGCATCGTATTTGAACTCAAATCGGATGGCAGGTTCGGGGCCCTAGGTTCCAGGTTCTGGATTTTGCGGGAATGCATTTGAGTTCCTTTTTACTGCCTAGCTCCCAGTGCCCAGTACCATTATCTATTGCATTAGCCCAAAATTTATTACTGGAGTTGATCACTATGCCTTATACTCCTCAGGAAATTTTAGAAACCATTCAAATGGTCGAAAATTATCATTTTGATATCCGTACGGTCACCATGGGCATCAATATCCTGGATTGTGCCTCTCCGGATATTGATCTGGCCGCCAAAAAAGCTTCAGAAAAGATTAAACGCCTGGCCGACAGGCTGCTGGATACCGTCACCCTGATGGAGAAGACCTACGGGGTCCCCATCATCAATAAACGGATTGCGGTGACGCCCATCTCATTATTGGCCCAGTCCGCCGAAAGCGACGATTATCTAAAATTTGCCTACATGCTGGATGAAGTGGCCTCCACCCTGGGGATTGACTTTATCGGAGGATACTCCGCCCTGGTCCAGAAGGGAATGACCCGGGGCGAAGCCAAACTCATCGAATCCATTCCGGTAGCCCTTTCGTCCACCAATAAAGTATGTGCCTCCGTCAATGTGGCCACCACCAAAGCCGGCATCAACATGGACGCTGTCCTGAAAATGGCCGAAACCATTAAAAAAGCCGCCGAACTCAGCAAAGACCGGGACGGGCTGGCCTGTGCGAAACTGGTGGTCTTTGCAAACGCTCCGGAAGATAACCCCTTTATGGCCGGAGCTTTCCACGGCGTCGGCGAGGCCGAAGCGGTCATTAACATCGGGATCAGCGGCCCCGGCGTGGTCAAGGCGGCGGTGGAACGCCTGCCCGATTGCGACTTCCGCACCCTGGCAGAAGAGATCAAACGGGTTGCCTTTAAGATCACCCGGGTCGGCGAATTGATCGGTAGAAAAGTGTCGGAGCAATTGAACATACCCTTTGGCATCGTTGACCTTTCCCTGGCCCCGACTCCCGCCATCGGTGACAGTGTGGCCAATATCCTGGAAGCGATGGGCCTGGAACGCTGCGGCGGACCCGGAACCACCGCCGCACTGGCCATTCTCAATGATGCCGTGAAAAAAGGAGGTTCCATGGCTTCATCGGCCATTGGCGGATTAAGCGGTGCGTTTATCCCGGTCAGTGAAGATGCGGGAATGATCGAAGCCGTCCAGGCCGGTGCCCTTTCCATCGAAAAATTGGAGGCGATGACCTGCGTCTGTTCGGTCGGCTTGGATATGATCGCGGTTCCCGGTGACACCCCGGTAGAATCCATCGCCGGAATTATTGCCGATGAAATGGCCATCGGAATGATTAACAACAAGACGACCGCCGTCCGGATTATCCCGGTTCCCGGAAAAAAAGTCGGCGATATGGTCGAATTCGGAGGACTCCTGGGCAGCGCCCCGATTATGGCCGTCCGTCCTTTCAGCCCGGCCAAATTCGTCCGCCGCGGCGGCCATATCCCCGCCCCCTTGCAGGCATTGACCAACTGACCGTGCTATATTAAAAGTCCGGTTTTAGGCTTCTGATTCGCCAACGAGTCTCCTCCGGCATAAGATGAGATAGATTTACATCTAAAGGAGGGGATCGTTTGACCCCGGATGAAGTCAATTATTTAACCGACAAACTTTATGCCCGTTTTAAAAATATCCCCGATATCGACCGGACCTTCATCTTCAAATGCGTCCAGGCCATCGCCGGACTGAACGATTCGGAAGTCGACGTCAAAATCAAACAATTGGCTAGGTTTCTATAAATATAAAAGGCTCACTCGCGGAAGCCTTTTTTCTTATGCATGATGTGTTTCATAGAACCGGC
>JAKOSX010000046.1 GCA_029776595.1 Bacillota bacterium
ATTCAATGCCGACACCTCCTTTCGCCATGCGATAACGAAGCCGCGTGATCAAAGCAGCAATAATAATATAGCCTAGTTTAACTCGGAATATACAGTCAAAAACCGTATCAAAACGGGCTCTCTGAAAGTCGGGGACCACGGATATTCGGGGAGGTTTTGCAAAACCGTATTGCTGGCCGAGGGAAGCGACGAAAGTCGCTTTCACCGCCCATGCGAAGCCGTAACAAACAGCATCCAGCGCTGCATCCCCCGTACCCAAAGCGGTTACCCATTCCAATCGATGAAACTTGCCCCGCTTTTCCAAGCGTCCGGCGACCAACAACCAATTTTGGTATTTCGCGGGCAAAAAATAAGTCAGTAACGTCATGCCCAACCCAAAATGGGAATAGCGGTGAAAAAACTCCCCCCATCCCCGAGAGGAGTTGTTTCCAAACAACGGGTTCATTTCTTCGCTGGAGGTCTCGACGTTAAACCCAAACCATCGGCCTTGTTTGTTCACTTTACGTTTTATCCCGTTCATGACCAGTTGTATCAAACTGACTTCCCAACGCCTTTTGAGAAGCCCGCCGAGAAATTTCATTTCAAACAAAAGGTGGTCATCTTCGGCCACCCGTTTATAATAAAGACGGAACTGAACCGGCAGAAAAAAAAGGAGACATATTGGTAGTAAAAAAAGGAAAACGGCCACAGACCGACCCACCTCAAAAATTTCCAGTCTGTGGCTATTTTCTCACTGGATGACGGGAGCTATGCGTTTTTAAACCGAAAGACGCTCAAATGTTTCCGTAGAGACGCCCGGAATTGGAAAACCATATCGCTGAAATAAGTGAGCGCCAATAAAATACCGCCGATGATCGTCCAATCCTGCAACGATAAACTCCGGGTATTGAAAATCGGTTGCAAAACCGGAAGATAAGTGGCCATCAGTTGCATCGTGGTAGAAATCAGCACGGCGCCTACCAGATACGGATTGCCTAAAAAGTTGATTTGAAAGATGGAACGGTATTCGGACCGACAGCGAAAAACGAAGAGTAATTGGGAGAAAACCAAGGCATTAAAGGCAGCCGTCCTGGCCAAAGCCACATCACCGCTCTGTAGTTTCAAAGTAAATATGGTCAAGGTGGCGATGCCGATCATCACTCCCTGGAAAATAATTTTCTTTCCCAACCCCCGGCCAAAAATTCCTTCGTTGGAGGGGCGGGGCCGCCGTTTCATAATCCCGGGTTCCGCCGGTTCCATCCCCAAGGCGATGGCCGGCAGCCCGTCGGTCACCAGATTAATCCAGAGGATCTGAAGCGGCAGGAGGGGGACGGGCAGTCCCATTAAAATGCCGCCGAACATGGTCAGGATCTCCCCAATGTTACAGCTGAGCAAATACCGGATGAACTTTCGGATATTGTCATATATCATGCGGCCTTCTTCCACGGCTGCCACAATAGTTGCAAAATTATCATCCGCAATGACCATGGCTGACGCCTCTTTTGAGACATCGGTGCCGCTGATCCCCATGGCCACTCCGATATCCGCTTCCTTAATGGCCGGTGCGTCATTGACTCCGTCCCCGGTCATGGCGACAATCTCGCCTTTGCATTTTAATGCCTTGACCACCCGGAGCTTATGATGGGGTGCCACCCGGGCAAAAATATCGATATCCCCGATGACCTTAGCCAATTGTTCATCGGTCATCCGATCCAGCTCTTGGCCGGTGATGAGCTTTCCGTTGGGCCGGGACAGACCGATCATCTTCCCGATCGCCGCCGCCGTCCGGGGATAATCGCCGGTGATCATTTTGACCTGAATACCCGCCTGGCGGCACTTGGCTACGGCGGACTGGGATTCGGGCCTTGGCGGGTCGGTCATACCCATCAACCCCTGAAAGATCAGGTCTTTCTCAGGATCGATCTTTTTGGCCGCCCCGATTTCTTCCCGGTCGCTTTCCTTCCAGGCAAATGCCAAAACGCGCAACGCATCGGCTCCCCAGGCTTCCACCCGGTTCCGGATCATTTCTTTCATGGCAGCATTCATCGGTTGAATGCCGTATTTGGTCATTACCCGGGAACACCGGTCCAGGATCACGTCGGACGCCCCCTTCACATACAGACGGATCCGGCCTTCTTTATCCTGAATCCAAACCCCCATTCGTTTGCGTTCGGAGGAAAAAGGTATTTCCGCCAAACGCCGGAAATCCCGGGACAGCTCACTTAAGTTGACACCGGCTGCTTCCGCCGCCATCAGCAAAGCGCCTTCCGTCGGATCGCCGATGACTTTGCGCTGTCCCCGTCCTCCCCCTTCCAGTTGGGCATTATTACACAGCGCTCCAATTTCCAATAACTGCGCCAAGTCTCCGCCATTATTCGCTGCATCTTGAGGCGGGTTTTCCATGTGGTATTCGTTCACCGGCGTCCACAACCGGGTGACGGACAGTTTATTTTGCGTCAGTGTCCCGGTTTTATCCGAACAGATCACCGTCGCACAGCCCAGAGTCTCCACCGCCGGCAATTTGCGGATAATGGCATTGCGGCGAATCATCCGCTGTACCCCGATGGCCAAAGCAATGGTAACGATGGCCGGAAGCCCCTCGGGAATGGCGGCCACCGCCAAACTGACCGCTGACAGAAACATTTGTCGGGGCGGTTCGCCCCGTAAAATACCCAAAGTGGCCACGGAAGCGCAGACACCCAGGCAAATCACAACCAAGACGCGGCCCAATTGGTCCAACCGTTTCTGAAGGGGCGTTTCCTCTTCATCAACCGAGCTGATCATCCCGGCAATTTTTCCGATTTCCGTATTCATGCCAGTAGCCGTCACCACCGCTTTTCCCCGGCCGCTGGAGACAACGGTGCCGGCAAATACCATGTTTTTTTGATCACCCAAACCTGCATGAGGGTCCCGGATGACGGCAGCATGTTTGGAGACGGCCAAGGATTCACCGGTTAACGTTGCTTCATTCACTTCCAGGTCCACTGCTTCCAACAGCCGCCCGTCCGCTGCCACCCGATCCCCACTTTCCAGCACCATGATATCTCCGGGAACCACCAGCTTGGCGGGAATGCGTTGCAATTTTCCGTCCCGGATCACACTGGCCTGGGGCGCCGAAAGTTCTTTCAAAGCTTCTAACGACTTTTCTGCCCGATATTCCTGAATGAACCCTAAAATCGCATTCAAAATGACAATGGCGATAATCGTGATGGCATCCATTCGTTCTCCCAAAAATCCGGAAACGATGGCCGCACCCAACAGGACTAACACCATAAAGTCGAGAAATTGCGCGATAAAGATTTGCCACGGAGAAATTTCGCGGGTCTGTTGCAATTGATTGTGCCCGTATTTCTCCAACCTGGCACCGACCTCATGGCTTTTCAAGCCATGATACCAATGGCTGTTGAAGGAGCGGATTACCTCAACGGCTTCTTTGTAAAACCAGTTCGACATCGTTTTACCCCCAAACCGCAATGGTGCTTTCCTTCAATATTATGCGGGGTGAAAAAGTCTCAGACCAACCAGGTCCATGATACCCTGACGTTCAAGAATGATTGTCTCTTGATGAAAATCTCTGATATAATTAAACAATGGTTTTTCATTAGATCCCATTCCGGGATAACGGAGGTTTAGCGCCATGCCTTTTGATGCACCGGTCGTCGCCTGTCTGGCGCAGGAGATTCATCGTCTGCTGCCTGTGAAAATCGATAAAATATATCAACCGTTAAAAGATGAATTCCTCTTTTCCTGTTACGGAGGGGGAGAAGCTTTTAAGCTGCTGATCTCCCTGAATCCCCAATATGCCCGCTTTCACCGCTGCGACGAAGGGAAAGCCAATCCGCTCCAGCCGTCGCCGTTCTGCATGTTGCTCCGTAAATACTTTGGAGGCTCCAAATTAACGGCCGTCCATGCCGTTCCTTTTGAACGGATTCTGAAACTAGCCTTCGAGGTTTACGACCCCGTGGAAGGACTCAGCCAAAAATATATCTGGGTTGAGTTTACCGGAAAAACGGCCAACCTGGTCGTTACCAACGAGCAAAACCGGATCATTGACTGTTGGCGGCGTTACTTCCCTAAGAATAACAATGACCGGGATTTGACTGCCGGTTCGATCTACGAACTGCCGCCAACCGGCGGCCGATGGCGGCCGGTAACCGTCTCCGCCGCCGAATTCGCGCAACTGATGGCGCAAGTTCCCGCCGATACCGGCGTCGAAGACTTTCTCCTCAAACATTGGTATGGCTTGTCTGCGCCTTCTCTCCGCGAAATTCTCCACTCCGCCGGTTTGGCCCTGAAAAGCCGGTGCAGCGAACTGACGCCGGAAATGACAGTCGCTTTATACCGTGCCTTTTCCGACTGGGCCGAAATGATGGCCGCCGGGAATTATCAGCCGTCCGGACTTTATGACAGCCAAGGAAATTTGCATGACTTTATGGCCTTTACGCCCCATTACCCGGTGCCGGGT
Organism: Bacillota bacterium; assembly: GCA_029776595.1. Classification (GTDB taxonomy): domain Bacteria; phylum Bacillota; class UBA4882; order UBA8346; family UBA8346; genus JAKOSX01. The sequence continues at coordinate 4,445 of JAKOSX010000046.1, forward strand.
TACACCCTTCGGCCCCTTCCTTCCCTTAATACAGCGGTAGCTTTGACCATCGGTTCCCGCCACGATGCGGCCCGGTTCAATGAAACCCGAAACAATCTGTTGCGGAAAATCCGCCATTTGATCGAAAAGAACGCCAAAAAACTGGAAAAGCAAAAGCAGGAAGCCGCTGCGGCTGAGCAGAGCGACCACTGGCGAATCATGGGAGAGCTTTTAACCATTTACGGATATCAGATCCCTAAAGGGGCTACGGAAACCCGTTTGGTCAACCATTACGATCCGGAGGGAAACACCCTCCTCATCCCCCTCAATCCGGCCTTGTCGGCTCAGGAAAATGCGCAGGTGTATTTTAAAAAATATCAGAAAGCCAAAAAAGGACAAACGGCCATCGCCGAACAAATCGCCAAAACCCGCGAAACCCTCGAGTATCTCGAAAGCTTGGAAGCCATGGCCGAAACCGGGTCCACACTTGAAGATTTGGCCTTAATCCAGGAAGAACTCGAAGAAAAACCGGATATCCAGTTAAAAAAGAAGCCGGGAACCAAGCCCGGCAAAGCCGATGCGCCGGCCAAACCTCGCCAATTTGTGACCCCGTCGGGCCACACCTTGCTCGTGGGGCGGAATAATCTCCAAAACGATCGATTGACCTTCAAAACGGCCGGTCCCAACGACTGGTGGTTTCACACCCAAAAGATTCCCGGTTCCCATGTGATTCTGAAACCCCTCCCCGGAACCGAGGTGGATGACGAAACATTAAACCTCGCCTGCCAACTGGCAGTATACTACAGCAAAGCCCGCCATTCCACCAAAGTACCGGTGGATTATACCCAGCGGAAACATGTGAAAAAGCCGCCTGCGGCCAAGCCCGGCTTCGTCATTTACGATGATTTCAAGACCGCCATCATTACCCCGGATCCTCACCTGTTAAAGATATTAGGCATAGAAAAAGAGCAAGCATAGCTTGCTCTTTTTCATTGTCATTCCCCTTTCGTATCACCCATTTTTCGTGGCCTTTTTGGACTTGTCTCCGGCAACCGTTTCACCATAGGCTTCCCGGTAAATTTTTTCGATCTCCGCCACCAAGGGCATCCGCGGATTGGTCCCGGTACACTGGTCATTGAAAGCAATATCCGACATCTCTCGAAGTTCCCGCTCAAACCGTTCCCGGTCCACTCCGGCCGCAGCCAACGTCATAGGAATGTCTAATTGGGCCATCAACTCCCGGATGGCTTTGATGAGACTGTCCACCCCTTCTTCCATGGTCCCTGCCGGCAGTCCCAGGAAACGGGCGATCTCTGCGTACCGTTCGCCCGCCATGGGATATTCATATTGAGGAAATGCTGCAAATTTGGTGGGCTTCTGCGCATTGTACCGGATCACATGGGGAAGCAAAATGGCATTGGCCCGCCCGTGCGGAATATGGAATTTGCCGCCGAGAATATGAGCCATACTGTGGTTCAGCCCCAAAAACGCATTGGTAAAAGCCATTCCGGCAATGCAAGAAGCATTGTGCATCTTTTCCCGCGCCACTTTGTCCTGGCCGTTTTTATAGGCTTTCGGCAAATATTCGAAGACGATTTTAATGGCCTTCTCCGCCAGGGCGTCGGTATAATCGGACGCCATCACCGACACATAAGCTTCGATGGCATGGGTCAGCACATCCATGCCGGTATCGGCGGTTACCGACGGCGGGACCGTTAATACCAGTTCGGGATCGATAATGGCGATATCCGGCGTTAACTCGTAATCCGCCAAGGGATACTTGATATTCTTCTTCTTATCGGTGATCACCGCAAAAGCCGTCACTTCCGAACCAGTCCCGGAAGTAGTGGGAATGGCTACAAACGTCGCCCGTTTCCCCAATTGAGGGAATTTGAAGGCCCGTTTCCGGATATCTGCAAATTTAAGCCGCAACGTCTCAAATTCGGTTTCCGGATTCTCATAGAACAGCCACATGCCTTTGGCCGCATCGATGGCCGATCCGCCGCCCAAGGCAATGATGATATCCGGCTGGAACCGGTTCATCTCTTTACACCCGGCCATGACAGTATCCACCGACGGATCCGGTTCCACATCGGAATAAATTTCATATTCCAACGGAACTTTTTCCAAATGATAAATCACTTTGTCCACGAAGCCCAACTTGACCATGAAAGGATCCGTCACGATAAACGCTTTTTTCCCTTTGATTTTCGACAGATACTGCAGCGAGCCGTATTCAAAATATATCTTTTGGGGAATCTTAAACCATTTCATCCGGTCTTTCCGAATGGCCACCCGTTTGATGTTGATCAAATTGGCCACGCTCACATTGTCCGTAGTCGAATTACCGCCCATGGAACCGCATCCCAGCGTCAGGGAAGGCGTGTTGGTGTTGTACAGGTCACCGATAGCCCCGTGGGCCGACGGAGAATTCACCAGCAGGCGCCCGGCACGAACATGGCGGGCAAATTCGTCGATAACCCGTTGGTCCTGGGAATGAATCACCGCCGAATGGCCCAAACCGCCAAACTCTGTCATCTCTTCGCAACGCCGGATCCCTTCCCGATAGTCGGCAACAATATAGCACGCCAAAATAGGACTGAGTTTTTCCCGGGACAAAGGATATTTCGGCCCGATGCCTTCCAACTCGGCGACTAAAATCTTGGTATCCGGGGGCACCTGGATACCGGCCATTTCGGCAATTTTAACCGCCGGCTGGCCTACCACGGCCGGGCTCATGGCGCACCGGCTTTCATCGATGGCGATTTTGGAAAGGGCTTGGATTTCGTGGGGTTTTAAGAAATAACACCCATATTCCTCCATGATCGCTTTCACTTCGTCGGCCACATCCCGGTCGATAATGACCGCTTGTTCCGAGGCGCAAATCATGCCATTGTCAAAAGTCTTGCTCAGAATCAAATCCGCCACGGCCCGCCGCAAATTGGCGGTTTTCTCGATAAAGGCCGGCACATTCCCCGGTCCGACGCCCAATGCCGGTTTGCCGCTGGAATAAGCGGCTCCCACCATACCAGCGCCTCCGGTAGCCAGAATTAAACTGACCCCCGGATGCCGCATCAATAAATTGGTGGCTTCCACCGACGGCTTTTCCACCCAACTGATGCAATGTTCAGGGGCACCGGCGGCCACCGCCGCATCTCGCATGATCTTGGCTGCAGCAATGCTACACTTGATGGCCTTAGGATGAAAACTAAAGATAATCGGGTTCCGGGTTTTCATGGAGATCAAGCATTTGAACATCGTAGTGGACGTAGGGTTGGTCACCGGCGTGACCCCGGCAATGACCCCGATGGGCTCGGCCACTTTCATGTATCCTTCTTCCCAGTTCTCTTCGATAACCCCGACCGTCTTCTCATATTTGATGTCATGATAAACATATTCAGTGGCAAAGAGGTTTTTGGTCACCTTATCCTCATAGACGCCCATTTGGGTTTCTTCATAAGCCATCCTTGCCAATTCCATATGCTTTTCGATACCAGCCAACGCCATTGCTTTGACGATGGCATCCACCTGCTCCTGATTTAATGCCATCATCCGGTTCTGGGCTTGGTTGGCCCGTTTGACCAAGTCGTCTATCATCTTTTCCAGTTCCGACGGCTCTTTGATGTCCGCTTTTTTGTCCATATGATTTCCTCCTTATCTCATGATGGTGATTGACCTCGTCTCAGGAATCCGGCCCGCTCGCTTTGCGTTGCTGCAGTTTCATGGATAACACCATCAGACTTTCCCCGATATGTACATGCTCGACGATGACATCGTCAGGAACTTTCAATGACACAGGGGCAAAATTCCATATCCCTTTAATCCCGGAACGGACCAGGCGATCGGCCACTTCCTGAGCCACCGTAGCCGGGGTGGTAATAACCCCGATTTGAATGGAGTGGTTTTTTAGGTAATTTTCCAATTCGGAGATGTCATAAACCGGAATCCCATCGATAATTTGCCCGACTATCTCGGGATTATTATCGAAAATCGCTTTGGTGTGAAACCCGCGCCGTTTAAAGTTGGCATAATGGATAATGGCCCGGCCTAACCGCCCGGCTCCTACCAACACCATGCCGATATTTTGGTTGAGACCTAAAATACGGCTGACTTCCCGGAGAAGTTCATCCACCCGGTAACCGTAACCCTGTTGGCCGAAGGAGCCAAACCAACTCAAATCCTGCCGCAATTGGGAGGCGGTAATCCCGATCTTGGCCGCCAATTCCGATGAAGATATCCGAGCGACTTCTTTTTGGTGCAGATCGCTCAAATAACGGTGGTACACCGGAAGCCGTTTAATCACTGCCAACGGTATTTGTTGGTGGCGCCGTTGGAAATTTTGGCCCGACTCATTTCCCATGTTCTCAACTCCTTTCCTCATTAATCGTTCGGTATATGTAATTTAATAGGTCTCCACGGTAACTTCTTTACCAAGTCCGGTTAAAACGTGATGCAACGCTGACACCACTTCAGACCGGTTCAGTAACGGTAACGACTGCATGAACTGTTCATGAGCGGGATTAACCGCAGTTCCGGTTAAAAAGTGAATTTCATCCACATCCAGCAATTGACGGGCCAAAAGCGTCGCCCCGTCCCCACCGGCGCTTAACTCCCCTCCGTGGGCTACCTCACGCAACCGTTCCAAACATTTATTCAACGTTAAAATGCCCTCCGTAACCAAATCAATACCTTCGATGGATGCCGTCGGAGGCACGCTGGGATCTTCATAAACCAAGCTGGTTTTGATGGGCTTATTCATTTCTCTGGCGATTAAATTGGCAGTGGCTCCGCCACAAACGATTCGCACCGCAGCTTTTTCCCTTAAAAACCGGCGGCAGACCGCCCGGTCGTCTTCCGGCAACAAAGGAGGCCCGGTAAGAACCACCGCCTTGCGGGGTTCCCGCACACTGACGGCGATAACCGTAGCGTCGTCCCTTGGCTCACAGAGATAGCAAGCATCCACCAGGTTGAGTAATTGTTTGGCGATCTCTGCCACTGGCTGTGCCCATAAGCGGTATTTCACAAAATACTGGGCGATGCCCTTGTTCCCCAGACCCAAACGGTAGAGTCCGCCGACACCGGCATTGAGCACACCGTCGCTCATCAAAAGGAGAACATCTCCGGCTCGAACCTGAAAAAACGATTCTTGCGTCGGCTTAGAGGCAATGACCCGTTGATGCCGCTCCAGTGGATAGACCCGGCCGTTCCGGAAGAACATCAATTCCGGATTGTCATACTCGATCAAATGGGCTTCCCCGGTCTTGGATATATGAAGAATGGACAAAGTCGAATAGGCTAACTGCCGGGTTTTGCAGATGGGCAATGTTTCGGCTATGGTCGCAAAGACTTGATCCAGGTTGACTCTCCTTTTTAACAGGCCGGCGGCAATCCGGGTGGTCAATATCGATAAAATACTGGCCTTTATACCGCTGCCAAGGCCGTCCGACAAAATAATGGTTTTTCCTTCCGGACCGTCGATAACGCAATGGGTGTCTCCGCAAACTTCCTCATGATGTTTGGACAGGCTGGAAACGGCCACATCCAATTTGAACGGAATCACTGACTTTCACCTTCCATAATCTCCATTAACTCCAGCAATGTAGCTTTCGTCTCCGAAGTACTTTCCCCCAGCAAACCGGCAATTTCCTGGGCAATTCGCATTTGTTCGTGAATCACCTTGGATGCCCGTTCGAAAGCTTCCCGTTTCATACTGGCAAATTTCTGTTTTTGAGCTTCTTCATCCGTCAAGTCGGAGATGATTCCGATGACCACGTTATACTTGGGCAGCGGATAAATCACCTGTCGGGTATAAAGTCCCCATTGGGGATAACTGCGCATCACCACGCTCAATTTCTGGCTGGCAAAGACCGTCTGAAAATCGACAGGGTCCAAATACTCTTCCAGTTTTCGGCCTTCGGCGCCGTGCGCCGGCATCCGGAACAGTCGGGCTGCCGTTGGATTGTACTTTTGAATCCTTAAATCCGCATCAGCCACGATAATCCCATTCACACTGGTATCCACGATGACATTGGAAAAGGATTCAGCCTTGTTTTTCATGTACGGGATGCACATTTCCACCTCCGCCAGGCCCTGATAAACCGCAATAGCTTTCTCCCGGCAACTGGAATAGCCGCATCCGCCGCAATTGGTTTCATCTTCCGGGCTGTATTTACCGGTCTGCGCCAGAATTTCCGCCAATTCACGCTCGGTGGGCACCGGTAACTTCAACGGGGCCGCCCGATGCCGCCGACGTGCGTCTATGGACCAGCTTCGGTCGTCGCCGGATGCTTTGGGTTGAACCGATTCAGCCCAATACATCAACCGTTCCCGCCGGGCCGGTATCTTTTCGTTTCCCCCCAAAGCGGGTCCCCCGATACAACCGCCTTTACAGGCCAGGGCTTCGACAAACCGGGGCCTAATCGTCCCTTCCCGCAATGCGTCCAAAGTTTCCATACATTCATCCATCCCTGATATGGTAATCATCTCGCGTCGCAGTGTGGGTTCCCATCCGGCCGTATGTAAAATCCCCTGATGAAGAGGGAACAGTCGGGCATGGGAAGTCATGGCGTCCGGAAAACGGTCTTCAAGCGTATGGCAGGAAATCCCCCGGGTTGTTAAGTAGTCCGTCACCTCCTGAAAAGTCAAAACGCAATCGATGCCGTCTTCTTCTTTAAAGGCTTCCGCCTTTTTGGCATAACAGGGGCCTACAAAGACCACTTTCATTTCCGGGCCGGCGGACTGTTTAATCTGCCGTGCATGAACCGCCATGGGTGAAGCGATGCCGGGAAGACATTCCAATAGGTCAGGATAATATTTTTCGATTAAATCCACGATCACCGGACAACAACTGGATATCACAGTCTGCCGTCCCGGTTGTTTTAACTGTTGCGCGTAACAGGCTGCCACCCGTTCGGCGGCAACGGCTGTTTCTTCAACCCGGGTGACGCCGATCCGATATAATCCGGCAATCAACTGCCACGGTGTATCATAGTACGAAGTCGCTAAATAGGACGGCGCAATGGAAACCGTTATCTGATGGCCTTCCTCCAGCATCCGGTGGAAAATATCCACTTGCGAAACCGTGCTTTTGGCATTTTGAGGGCAGGCTTTGATACATTGACCGCAAAACACACATTTCTCTTCCGACACCCACGCTTGCCCGTCTTTTAACCCGATGGCCTTCACCGGACAATGCCGAATACATTTATAACAGTCCCGGCACCGGGCTTTACTGGTTTTAATCGTTTTCATTGTCCTTCCCCCCTATCATCCGCCTGAAGAACTTCTCTGCATTTTCAGGGGAAACGCCGGTAAACACCCGACCGTCCACGGAAATGACAACCCCTTCGGTACATTGATTCCGACAGAAGCATGCCTCAAGCTGCACGTCGGCATCAAGCCGTTCTTCGGCAATAAGCCGCTCCAGTATATCAATGATTTGACGGGAGCCTTTCACATGGCATCCGCTTCCGATGCAAACCGTAATAGTTCTCATTCTTTTCGCCTTTTTTGTTAAATATTTAACAATATTAGTTAAAAAAATAACGAGGTTCTCTTTTATTATATAAGTTTCACCTCGTATCCGTAAAGTTAAAATTTGATAAATCCTTACCGGCTGACCGCTGCCTTCAGCGCTTCGCGCATCACCGTAATCGGCGGCTCCACACCGAACCACCCCTTAAAACTCTCCGCCCCTTGATACAGCAGTAAAGACAAACCATTCACCGTTGGGCACCCTTGCTCTTTGGCCTCCCGGATTAAGCGGGTATCCCCCGGTTTGTAGACGATATCGTAAACCAGCATGGACGGACGGAGACACGTTGGCGGTACCAACGACCGATCATCATGGAGTCCCACCGACGTCGTATTGATCAACAGATCATACCCGTCCCAATCCAGACGTTCCAATTCCTCAAGAACTGCCGTCCGCACCGTAAACCCGGTAGTTTTCAAAATATGCTCCTTCAGCCGGAGCGCCCGCTCCGGATCCCGGTTAACCACGGTCAGCGTTCGGATTCCCTCCTGGATCAGCCGGTAAACCAAAGCCGCCGCCGATCCCCCGGCCCCCAACAACAACACATTCTTACCGGCTGCTTCACATCCTCCGTCTTCCCTTAACGAACGGATCAGACCGATACCGTCGGTACTGGTCCCGAGGAGTTTTCCGTCCCGGTGAATGATGGTATTGACGGAACCGCTCAACGCCGCATCGCCGATGACCTCGTCCAGATAGGGAACCACTCCTTGCTTATGCGGGACGGTGATATTCGCTCCACGGTAACCCAAGGCTCGGATGGCCTCCACAGCGTCGGGCAGATGTTGGGGAAGCACATGGCACGGTATATAAACCGCATTCCATCCCAATGCCTGAAACGCTGCATTGTGCATCGCCGGTGACAGGCTATGGGCAATGGGATCACCGAAAACAGCCAATATTTCAGTTTTTCCGTTAATTTCCTTCATGAAAGGTTTAATTCGGGACATTCCCCTATTTTTCCTGCCCGAAACGGTGAAAGGATTGTTAACGTCGTAAAAGGGAAATTTCCGGAACCGAAAGGTATTTTCAGCTTTTCTCCGAATAAATTATGGTATTATCACAGTCTGGGCTCACTTGAGGGAGACACTTGCATGATCATCAACCGTAAATTGCAGTTACGGCTCTTATCCCGGAATATTCGGTATTCTTATATCGACGGTATGGCCTTCTGCTTTATGCTGGGCATCGCCAATCCTTATCTGGGCGTTTACATCTTACGGTTCGGTGGCCCGCCGGAGCTGGTCAGCCTGATCTCCTCTGTCCAGCCGGTGGTTTTTGCAATCGTCTCTTTATTCGGCGCTTCTTTTGCCAACAGTTTTCAAAAGAAAAAAGCGTTATTAATTCCCCCCAGCATTATGGTACGCCTGTTTGTCTTGGGATTGGCTTTCATTCCCTTGCTCCCACAAGCTTACCGGGCTTGGGGATTCTTCCTGACCTGGGCGGTTATGAATATTCCATGGGCATTTTGCACCCTTTCCTGGTCGCCAATGATGGGTCACATTATCCCGGAAGAACAACGGGGACGTTTTTTCGGTACCCGTAATGCACTGACCGGTGTCACCACTTTGCTCGGAACCTTCATCACCGGAATCGTCCTGTCAAAATATCCGTTTGAAACAGCTTTTACAGGACTTTTCGCCATCGGTTTTATCTCCACCATGATTTCCATGTATTTTCTGGCTCTCCATGTAGAACCGGTCGTCCCCGAACCCGGCGAAACCAAAAAATCCATCCGCAGCGACAACAGCCGAATCTTCGAACTGGACATCCGACCCAACCTGCAGCCTTTTACCGATCCCCAATACGGTTCCATCTTCAGCCTGAGCTGTCTGGCCATCTTCATCTTTCATATCGGGTACTCGATGTCGGTGCCCATATTTACGCTCCGTCAGGTGAACCAGTTGGCTTTGAACAATTCGCTTATCGCTATTATCGCCACTGTTACCGCAATGACCGCCTTTTTAGGTTCTTATCTGAGCGGACGGGCGGCGGATCGGTACGGATACCGATACGTATTATTTTTCAGTACTTTATTATCAGTGATTCCGCCGCTGGTTTGGTCCGCCACTTCCCGGTTTGATATATTGGTATTGGCCTCCATGCTGTGGGGATTTACCGGCAACGCATATCTGATCTGCTTCACCTTTATGGTACTGGCATTGGCACCGCGCTCCAATCCGTCCCGTTTTGTCGCCATGAATACGGTCATCGGGAACCTGGCCGGCGGTTTGGGGCCCATCTTAGGCCTTTTCCTGGTCAAAATCCCATGGCTGGGCATACAAGGTTCATTGATCGCCGCAGCAGCCATCATGTCCCTCGGCACCTTATTGTCATTGGTATTAACCAAGCGGGGGACATTTTGATCTATTGCCGAAACAAATCGTATATACGGAGGTATCCCATGGTTCCACTGGAAGAAGGAAAAGAATTGATGCTGGATTTCGAAAAAATAGCTAAAATAGCAGCCAGCGGCTGTCACGTGATTCCGGTCGCCGTCCAAAATATCGATACCCGTGAAGTCATCCTCATCGCCTATGTGAATCAGGAAGCTTTGGAAACTGCTGTCGCCACCCGGACAGCCGTCTTTTGGTCCACTTCGCGAAATGAATTATGGATTAAGGGCGGGACTTCCGGAGCCACCTTTGACCTCATCGAAGTATTGGTCAATTGCGAACAAAATTCCCTGGTCTATCTGGTCCGGCCCCGGGCCGGAGGTATTTGCCACACCAAAAACCGAAAAGGCGAACCCCGAAATTGTTATTACCGCCGGTTAAACTTTGAAACCTGGGAACTGGAAAACCTCAATCCCTAAAAAAGAAAAACACCCCGTAATTGAGCCTATCATTCGGGGTGTATTCTTTGTTATAAGGCCATATGATTGAAGATATCACGCAGATTCCACGTCGGTGAAATCGGCGTTGGTATACACATCCTGGACATCGTCGTTGTCTTCCAAGGCTTCGATCAACCGCATCACCAGTTCCGACTGTTCCCCCGAGACCGCGATGGTATTCTGAGGAACCCGGGTTAATTCTGCGGATTTTATCGCTATCCCCTGCGACTCCAGATACTGGCGGACCTTTTCCAGTTCCGCCGGATCGGTGTAAACTTCATAAAATTCCTCATTGGTCTGCAAATCTTCGGCACCGGCTTCGATGGCCATTTCAAACATTTCTTCTTCGGTTTTCCCGGAGGTCTCCACCGCGATGGTAATCAGTCCTTTCGGCGAGAACATCCAAGCCACGCAGCCCGCTTCCCCAAGGTTGCCGTTGTTCCGCGAGAAAATATACCGCATGTCGCTGGCCGTCCGGTTGCGGTTGTCCGTCAACACCCGGACCAGTAAGGCCACGCCGCCCGGGCCGTATCCTTCATAATAGGCCTCTTCATAGCTGTCCGCCTCCGACTGACCGATCCCCCGCTTAATGGCCCGCTGAATGTTTTCGTTGGGCATATTGACTTCTTTCGCTTTGGCAATCGCCATTCTCAGCCGGAAATTGTTATCGGGATCTCCGCCTCCCACCTTGGCAGCCACGATAATTTCACGGGTTACTTTCGTAAAAGCACTGGCTTTTTGGGCATCCGTTTTTTCTTTTTTTCGCTTAATCGTCGACCATTTGGAATGTCCTGACATTCACAGCACTCCTCTATCTCAGTTTCCTTAAAAAGTATACTAAAAGAGCTATGAGAAAGCAAGCCGGGAGTGCAGTGCTTCCGATGCCCGCTTATCGGAAGGGAGAGTGTTCCACTTGTTGTTGGATCTCCTGATACAACCGGAACATGAGAAAGCCGACCAACGCAAAGGCGATGACCGACGCCACCGTATTCTGCAGGAACAATAGAAAATCATATAAGCCGTGGCTGGCCCAGGCCAACAGGAATCCTCCGAACACCCAGGCCTTTCTCTGAGGGGATTCCAGCTTATAACGGGAGATGTAATAGCCCGCCCAGCCGGTAAACGAAGCATGGGCCAGCGTCGTCACCACCGCACGAAGCAGCGCCACCCCGTACCCATACATACTGGCCCAGAGGAGATTTTCCAGCGACGCAAAGCCCAATCCCAATGTTATCCCGTAAATGCTGCCGTCCACCGGTTCGTTCAATTCCCGGCTGCGCCCGATGATCCACCATAAAAACCAGGTCTTCAGCCCCTCCTCAATCAAGGCAACCACAAAAAACGCCATCACCAGAAATTCCTGCCAAGCCCCGTCATTAATCGACGAGATAAGCTGCGGTTTCCAAAACTGCTCCAGCAGCCCGGCGGGAATCACCAGGAGAATCCCAGCAAAAAAAAGTTTAAACACCAGTTTCGGCGGTTCCGGCTCAAACCGGTCCATCCGGTAAAAATACCATAACCATAACAACCCGGGACCAATGGAAGCCAGTAATAATAAAAGCGTATTGAGCATAAAAAAACCTCCATTCCGTCTGAATTATTATGCCAGAATGGAAGTTCGCTTCATGCATCACGCCGGTTACGAAAATCTGTTAAATAAGACCTTAATTGTTAGCGTTGCTGAAGGGTCCCATCGGATTTCAAAGCCACATATTCCCGATAATAGGTATAAAACGCATAGACCGAAAGCAAAAACGCCGCGGATATGATGACGATGCCGACGCCGGAATGGATGAAGAAAAACAGGAATCCGAGGAAAAATCCGAATGTGGACGTCTTCCCCCACCGGTTCGCCGGGATCAATTGGCGGAAATTCTTCAGCAAATATGCACCGGCAGCAATTTGAAACAGTTCTTTGACAAAATACCCCAGAAGAATCCATAAGGGCAGTTTCCCACTTTGATTCATCCCCAGCAGCATGGAGAAGATGGTCATTTTATCCGTCAGCGGGTCTAACAGTTTGCCCAATTCGGAGACTTCCTGACGGGAACGGGCCACCCAGCCGTCCAACACATCGCTGAACCCGGCTAAAGCCAACAACACGGAGGCACTAATCAACCCTTCACGGGTCCCCTCCGAAAGATACCGGTAAATAAGGGGAGCCAAAACAAACCGAACGGACGTAATCCAACACGCTAATGTCACGACGCCACCTCAATTTCTGATTCTCCGTCTTTTATTTCGCAATCATTCCAAAATTTCCTTTTGATTTTACAAAAACTAAACAAAATTAAAAACCGCCACCGGAGTGACGGCTTCTTTCCGTGCCCATCGCTTAATCGATGGATTCATCTTCTTGTTTGAGGATAACGTCATGGGCGCCGCCTTCGCGAATTCCAATGGCGGATACCAGCGTAATCCGGGCTTTTTTCTGAAGTTCCGCGATGGAAAGGGCACCGCAGTTGCACATGGTGGACTTGATTTTGCTAACGGTCAAGTCCAAATTGTCTTTAAGGCTTCCGGCATAAGGCACATAAGAATCGACGCCTTCTTCAAAAGACAATTTGCTTTCGCCGCCCATGTCATAACGCTGCCAATTTCGGGCCCGGTTAGAGCCTTCGCCCCAATATTCTTTCACATAGGTCATACCCTTTCTCACTTTCCGTCCCGGGCTTTCGTCGAACCGGGCAAAATACCGGCCCAGCATCACAAATTCAGCGCCCATGGCCAATGCCAGCACGATATGGTAGTCGTGGACGATGCCACCGTCGGAACAGATGGGTACGTAAATTCCGGTTTCTTTATAATATTCATCCCGCGCTTTCGCCACTTCGATGACGGCCGTTGCTTGTCCGCGGCCGATACCTTTTTGTTCCCGGGTAATACAGATAGAGCCGCCGCCGATGCCGACTTTGATGAAATCCGCACCGCTTTCCACCAAATAACGGAATCCTTCCGCGTCGACCACATTCCCGCCGCCGATTTTCACATCGTCGCCATAGGTCTTTTTAACCCATTGAAGGGTTTCTCCCTGCCATTCGCTGTAACCGTCGGAGGAATCGATACAGAGGACGTCAACGCCTGCATCCAACAATTCCGGAACCCGTTCTTTGTAATCCCGGGTATTGATGCCGGCACCGACCATCAGGCGTTTATGTTCATCCAAAAGTTCCAATGGATTTTCTTTATGGGACGTATAATCTTTGCGGAATACGAGATAACGAAGGTTGCCCTGCTCATTGACGATAGGAAGGCAGTTCAGTTTATGCTCCCAAATCAGGTCGTTGGCTTCGGAGAGGGTAATCCCTTCTTTGCCGCAGATCAGTTGGGATAACGGCGTCATAAATTCATGAATCTTCATGGTCATCGGGTATTTGCTAACCCGATAGTCCCGGCTGGTCACGATGCCCAAGAGCTTACCGTTGGGGGAACCGTCTTCGGTAATGGCGATGGTGGAATGGCCCGTTTTTTTGGTTAAGGCAATGACATCAGCCAACGTATCGTCCGGTTTCAAATTGGAGTCACTGGGCACGAATCCGGCCTTGTAACTTTTGACTTTCCGCACCATTTCCGCTTGGGCTTCGATGGGCTGGGAGCCATAGATAAAGGAAATTCCGCCGCACCGGGCCAAAGCGATGGCCATATTATGATCGGATACCGCCTGCATTATCGCTGACGCGAACGGAAGGTTGATATATAACGGCTTCTCGCCTTCTTTAAACTTGGTAATCGGCGTACGCAGGCTGACATTCTCCGGAATACAGTCTTTTGTCGTTAAATTGGGAATAAGTAAATATTCGCTAAACGTTCGGCTGGGCTCATTATAGTAGATGGCCACGGAATAAACCCTCCCTATAATTTTTAAATTTGGTTTATTCTATAGTTATTTCGGGCGAAAGTCAATAGCTTTCATAAAGGTTTAAAAAAAAGAAAACCAATTCACCAAAAATTGTTATTTGGCCCAAATAAAAAAACAACCACCGATCGGTGGTTCACGAGAAACATCATCATTAAGTTTTTGAAGGTAACCCACTTTCGGTTGCCGGCGATCACCGATCGTGGGGCGAGCATTATCAAGTCCACCGGCGCCTGTGTCTGAATAATGCTCTAAAGTCCCTCGTTAGATTCCCGCACAAACAACAGGGACTGTATATTTAATTATATTCTATGTATAAATCAGTGTAAAATTCCCAATTGGGCGATTTTTTGTCAAAAATAAGAATCTCAGGTAATTAAATGCCATTAATATGCATATACTTTTATCTTGAAAAAAATTAAGAGACTTGTAATAACCTTATCTCCGGCTACTGCACCATGTTTCGTGGATACCTGCAACCTTTCGGCTACAAACACCCATTACACATACTACAATAACCTTTGACCGACTGCCATAGAAACTTAGGCATCTATCTGCAATCTTTCGACTGCAGATACACACGTTCACTCCCATGACAATCTGGGTCCGACTGTTATCCATAAGTTTCCCTACCATAACGATCTCTTCAACCGTTATGGCAAGTTGGCCCACAGATAACAATCTTGGCTCAGACCATTATGGATCGAGGGAACCACAATTTCAACCCATAATGATCCGTTGCTCGACCGATAATGACCCTTCAAGCCCGTGGGGCAGAGCCATTATCGATCTTCACCTCGGCTATTACAAATCTCTGTTCATAGCTTAACCGGTTTTCAACGGATTATTCATCGGACTCATAGATATATTTTACCATCGACGTTCATTTGGGTTCGGTCTTATTATTATCCCCGGGCGTGTTTAAATCCGAAAATAACTTGCGCAAAGCCTTTTTTTCGATGCGGGATACATACGAACGGGATATTCCCAACATTTTCGATATTTCGCGCTGAGTTTTGTTAATCCCGTCTATCAAGCCGTACCGCAACTCGATCACTTTTTTCTCCCGCTTGCTCAACTGTGCAATGCGCTCCCGCAACTTCTCCTCTTCCAAAAGCATTTCCACTTCTTCGGCCACCACTTCCGCACCGGTATCCAAGATATCCAACAGGGTAATCTCATTGCCTTCTTTATCCGCACCAATGGGATCATACAGCAATAAGTCATTTTTATTCTTTTTAATGGACCGTAAATGCATTAAGATTTCATTTTCGATGCACCGGGCCGCATACGTCGCAAGACGGGTGTTGCGATTCCGGTTAAAGGTACTGATGCCTTTGATCAATCCGATGGTCCCGATGGAAATGAGATCATCGATGTCCTCTCCGGTGCTGTCAAATTTCTTGACGATATGGGCAACCAACCGTAAATTACGTTCAATGAGAATATTTCGGGCTTCTTCATCTCCTTTTTCCAACCGGAGCAACAATTCGCTCTCCTCTTTTTCGGACAAAGGCAAGGGAAAGACATTGTTGTTGGAGATATAGCCGAATAAATACATCAATCCGGCGACCAGTAATTCCAAGATCGGCCCCAATAAAGGAATCGCCATCCTTTTTGCCTCCTCCTATACGTAATTACGGGTCCTCCATAATACTATTAAGGTATGTGCGGATGGCATCTTTCGTGCCAGTCTGCTTGAATGTTAACATTTACCATGACAGTTTTATGCCCGGCTGCAGATAAAAAATAAAACCCCGGTTACCGGTGTAACCAGGGTTTTCCCTGTATGATTAAATTAAGATACCTTATTTAAGTCGGATTTTAAATAAGCTTCGATGAATAAGTCGATGTCCCCGTCCATCACTGCCTGGACATTACCGGTTTCAGCCTCGGTCCGATGGTCTTTCACCATGGTATACGGGCAGAAAACATAGGACCGGATCTGGTTGCCCCAGGCAATTTCGCTGTATTCGCCCTTAATCTGGGCCAATTTGGCTTCCTGTTGTTGACGTTGATATTCATATAACTTCGCCTTCAACATGTTCATCGCCCGTTCCCTATTTTGGAACTGGGAGCGTTCGTTTTGACAGGCAACCACGATACCGGTGGGTATATGGGTGATCCGGACGGCTGACTCGGTTTTGTTCACGTGTTGACCTCCGGCACCGCTGGAACGGTAGGTATCCACTTTTAAATCTTCGGGACGAATTTCAATCTCGATGCTGTCCTCAATATCCGGGACAATATCCACGGAGACGAAAGAGGTATGTCGACGTCCCGACGCGTCAAAGGGAGAAATCCTGACCAGACGGTGCACTCCCTTTTCGCTTCGCAAATATCCGAAGGCGTTCTCTCCGCTGATATACAAAGTAGCGCTTTTGATCCCGGCCTCGTCGCCCTCCTGATATTCCATGAATTCCACTTTAAACCCGTGGCGTTCCGCCCAACGGACGTACATCCGCAGCAGCATTTCCGCCCAGTCTTGGGACTCGGTTCCTCCTGCCCCGGGATGAATGGTCAAATACACATTGCTCTTGTCATATTCGCCACAAAGCATCGTGGTTAATTCCAATTCATCCACGCCTTTTTTCAGGGCTTCCACACCGGCCTGAATCTCTGCCAACAGGTCTTCTTCGTTTTCTTCCACGGCCATTTCCAGCAATCCGGATAACTCGGATTCCTGGGTTTCCATCGTTTCGACCTTTTCGATCTGGTCTTTTAAGGAATTCAGTTCTTGAAGGATTTTTTGTGCATCCGTCGGATTGTCCCAAAAATCCGGAGCTGTGGACATATCCTCAAGTTCGCTGACGCGTTCGCTCTTTTGATCTAACTTAAAGATACTCCCTCAATTCGGTCAACCGTTTCCTTAAATCGCTTAAAGCATTGCGCAATTCGCTGGGTTCGATCATTTCATCACCTCATCACAGAATTCTGAGAAACCTTACCATATTATAAGATAAAAACGCCAATTTGACCAGCTGTTATCCTGCAGCTTGGCCGCAGCATTTTTTGTATTTTTTGCCGCTGCCGCATGGGCAGGGGTCGTTTCTCCCGACCTTCTGGCCGATAACCCGTTGGCGGACGGTCCCGCCGTCTGCGTCCAGATTGGCGACCACATTTTTAATCCTGGGCTTATGCACCATTTCAACTTCGGTAACCACCGGAATTTTCGCCAGTTCCCGCACGACTTCCTCGTTGATGGCATCCCTCATCTCTTTAAACATCATGAAAGCTTCGGTTTTATAAGCAATCAGCGGATCGTTCTGGCCGTATGCCCGGAGCCCGATACCTTCTTTCAGGTCGTCCATGGCCTGGAGGTGTTCCATCCACTTGATATCGATGGTTCGTAACATGATAAACCGTTCAAATTGGCGCAACCGTTCCGAGCCAACAGCCCTCTCCTTAGCTTCAAAATGCTCCAGTGCCCGTTTTAAGATGACCTCTTTTATTTCGTCATAAGTCAGCTTTTCAAGTTCATCCAGGGAAAGAGCTTCTTGAGGCAATAAGGTATGATGGACGGCTTGCAGCAATCCTTCCAGATCCCATTCATCCGGATGAATCTTGGGATTGGTGTAATACTCCAGCATATTGGTGACCACATCTTCGAACATTTCCAACACTTTGGCATGGACGTCTTCGCCGAACAAAAGTTTTTTCCGAAGGGCATAAATGACCTCCCGTTGTTTGTTCAAGACATCGTCATATTCCAAGACCTGTTTCCGGATTTCAAAGTTGCGGTTTTCCACCTTTCGCTGGGCTGCCTCAATCCGTTTGGCAATGGTCGGATGTTCAATGGGCATGTTTTCTTCCCATCCCAGCCGCTCCATCAAGCTGGAGATCATTTCTCCGCCAAACAAGCGCATCAAATCGTCTTCCATGGATACGAAGAAACGGGAGGA
The DNA here is from genome assembly GCA_029776595.1 of Bacillota bacterium. Classification (GTDB taxonomy): domain Bacteria; phylum Bacillota; class UBA4882; order UBA8346; family UBA8346; genus JAKOSX01. Next base: position 22,552 of record JAKOSX010000046.1, read on the forward strand.
ACCCGGGTCTCCCTGACGCCCGGCCCGGCCGCGCAACTGATTGTCAATGCGGCGGCTTTCATGGCGTTCCGTGCCGATGATATGCAAGCCGCCAAGCCGGACCACTCGTTCATGATCCTCCTTGGTGGATTGGAGCGCTTCCTGGTATGCCTGGTTGTATTCTTCAAACGTGGCTTCCGCCGGATTGATCCCCCGGGAACGCAGCATGTCTTTGGCCAAAAATTCCGGGTTGCCGCCGAGGATAATATCGGTTCCACGGCCCGCCATATTGGTGGCGATGGTGACCGCGTAGGAGCGCCCGGCCTGGGCGATAATCTCTGCTTCCTGTTCATGGTATTTGGCATTGAGTACTTTATGGGGAATGCCTTTCCGTTTCAGCATATTGCTGAGCATTTCCGATTTCTCAATGGAGACGGTGCCCACCAGGATGGGCCGTCCGGTCTTGTGAATGGTAACGATCTCTTCGACCACCGCCTCAAATTTGGCCTTTTCCGTCTTGTATACCACATCCGGATAATCGATACGAATCATCGGCAGATTAGTGGGGACGACAACCACTTCCAGATTGTAAATCTTCCGGAACTCCGCCTCCTCCGTCTCCGCCGTACCGGTCATTCCGGCCAACTTGTTGTACATCCGGAAATAGTTTTGGAAGGTGATGGTGGCCAAGGTCTGGCTTTCCCGTTCGATCTTGACGCCTTCTTTGGCCTCGATGGCCTGATGGAGGCCGTCGCTGTATCGCCGACCGAACATTAACCTTCCGGTGAACTCGTCGACGATGATGACCGCACCATCCTTCACCACATAATCCCGGTCCCGTTTCATCAACTCCTTGGCCTTCAAGGCTTGTTGGAGGTAATGCACCAGTTCGTTGTTTTCATCGTCGTAGAGATTTTCGATATTCAACATCTGTTCGACTTTGGCCACACCGGCCTCGGTTACAGCCACCGTCCGGGCTTTTTCGTCCACCGTATAGTCCTCATCCAGCCGGAGTTTGGTGACAATTTTGGCGAATCGGTAATAATGTTCATTGGACTCTTCGGCTTGTCCGGAGATAATCAGCGGTGTCCGGGCTTCGTCGATTAAAATGCTGTCCACTTCGTCTACAATGGCGTAGTTCAATTCCCGCTGCACCATGTCAGAAACTTCAAAAGCCATATTGTCCCGCAGATAGTCGAAGCCAAACTCATTGTTGGTTCCGTAGGTTATATCCGCATTATACGCCGCCCTGCGTTCAACTGGGCTCATATCATGCAGGATGCATCCGACAGTCATGCCTAAAAACCGATAGACCCGGCCCATCCATTCCCCTTGAAAACGGGCTAAATAATCGTTGACCGTCACCACATGGACGCCTTTCCCGGTCAAGGCATTTAAATAAGCCGCAAAAATGGCCGTCAGCGTTTTCCCCTCACCGGTTTTCATCTCGGCAATCTTGCCTTCATGGAGGACCATGGCCCCAATCAACTGGACATCGAAAGCACGCTGGCCAATGGTACGTTTGGCGGCTTCCCTCACCGTTGCAAAGGCTTCCGGCAACAGATCATCCAAAGTCTCCCCGCCTGCAAGGCGTTTTTTAAAGTCATCGGTTTTGGCCCGCAATTCCGCATCGCTGAGCCGTTCAAATTCGGGTTCCAGACCATTGATGAGCTCCACTTTTTCCCGAAGCCGTTTAATTTCACGGAGATTGGTATCCCACAATTCGCTTAAGAATTTAAGCATTTTTCCACCTCAACTGTTCTATAAAAAATACGCAATGTAACTTCCCAGCATAACTCTAAAAGAATATAACGCACAATTTTGGTAAAAGTGCCGACAATTTACCGTAATATTATACCACCGGAATCCCATGAAAACAAATCCCACTAAGTCTTCCATAAATTTCTGGTAGCGAGTAGGAAAATTCATTCCAAATGTCGAATTTATAAATTTATTTTGGAGTCTTTGTGAAGTATGTGAAAGAAGAGATTCGATGGGCAGCACATACCTTCGTCTCAATCCTGCCGATTTAATTCGTATCTTTCAGCCCAACCAACGCGTCGCGGTCATCATCAATCGTACCGGAGATGACGGAGAGACGGAACAACGATCGTTCAATGCGAAAATCGTCGGAATCGCCAACCAGCAATTGGTGGTGGCCTTCCTCCCTCCGTCGTATGTTGATTTTAGCCTGTTTCGTACCGGCCGGCTGATCACCATTGAGACCGGACGTTCTAACGGTATGTTTACCTTTAAGAGCAAAATTATTTCCAAAAACATTGCCGACGGCACCCTTTGCCTTGAAAGCCCGAAAATCCTTGCCAACACGGAACGACGGCGCAATCCCCGAGTGCCTTTTACGGTCCCCGTCATTTACCGAGTCATCAGTTACCGAGATCAAAACTTAGACCATCTTTCGTCCAAAATCGGCCTGGGTGAAAGCCAGGATCTGTCCGAAGGCGGTATCACGCTTCTCACGGACCTGAAACTTCCGGTAGGCCTCATTTTGGTGGTCGAATTCACCTTGGAAAACGAAGACGTCTCGTTAGCGGGCATCGTCCGTCGCAGTGCACCCGCCCATCGTTCCCATCACCGTTTCGCCATCGGCATTAAATTTTTAGACCCCAGCGCCGAATATCAGGGGCTGATCTCGCGTACCATCGAAAAATACACCGAACGTTTCCGCAAAAATATCACCCTCTGACTCTTTTCACACCACGTTTTCAAAACTGAATGCTCCGTGTCGGCGTCAACAATCCGTCCATAGGCCGATCATGTTCTGCCACCGGTATTTGAGCCATTATTTGAATGTCATATGCCAAACCCAGTTTATATACCTTCGGAGGGACAGAGCTCAAAAAGCGATCATAATAGCCGGCTCCGTGTCCGAGCCGGTTTCCTTTGATATCAAAAGCTATTCCCGGGATGACGGCCATATCCAAAACGGCCGGTTCCAGAAACGGGGTATTCCACGGTTCCATCAACGTAAAATGCTTAAAATGGCGTGCCTTCACCTGCCGTAGGGACTTAATCCGGCCGATATCCAGATTCATATCTTCCCGGCAGACGGGCAAACCCACCGTTTTCCCCTGTGAAAGCAGGCCCTCGATTAACGGAACCGTATCGATTTCCGTGCCGACCCCGTAGTATATCATAACCGTCTTTGCCCTTTTCACGGCCTCCAATTGAAAAAATCGCTCCCATATCCGGCGGTTATAAGTTTCCCGCTCCGCCGGAGTCAACTCCTGTAAACGCCGTTTCATTTCCTTCCGCATATCCCGTTTGGCTTGTTGAATATCCGGAGTCATTATGGAAATCCTTCCTTTGAAATAGTGCACAGTATAATCCTGGTATGAGGTCCTAGATACTGGGTTCTGGGTATTGGAGGGAACGCGTAACGTTCCTACCTCAACCCATATCTTGCGTCTTCTGTATTCTGTATTCTATCCTTTATTCCCTCTAGACAAATAAAAAAGCACCCCACTTTGCCGTTATGCTGAAAGTTACCTGAACCTGCGCAGGCAGGTGGGTGTCCTCCCGCCGACTTTAGTGTTCCGTGACGAAGACGGCATACACACCATCGGCGGAGTCCAGACTCCCTAGGTATTGGTGTTGGTTCATAACAATTTCAGCTTGAACACGCACAAAGCAGGGTACTTTGCTTTTTATCCATCAAATGGAATTTCAAAAGGTAAGCCGTTGTCGGTCAAACCTTATCCTACCTCGATCATAGCATAGCAGGCCATAACCTTCAACTGTCAAAGACAGGAAAATTACTCAATGGTTTTAATCGACAATTCCCGCAATTGGCGCGGTGCAACCTCTGACGGCGCTCCGGTCATTAAACACATGGCACTGGTCGTTTTGGGGAAGGCGATAACATCCCGGATGGAGGACGAACCGGATAATAGCATGACCATTCGGTCCAAGCCGAAAGCAATACCGCCGTGGGGAGGCGTCCCGTATTCGAAAGCCTCCATCAGGAATCCAAATTTCTCGTAGGCTTCTTCGTCGGAAAAGCCGAGTAATTTAAACATCTTCTCCTGAATGGAGCGTTGGTAAATCCGCATGCTGCCTCCGCCCAATTCGACGCCGTTTAAAACCAAGTCATAGGCATTGGCCCGGACCTCTCCGGGGGCTGTATCCAACATGGGAAGATCTTCGGGCAATGGCGAAGTAAACGGATGATGCACGGCCACAAACCTCTGTTCTAGCTCGTCAAATTCCAACAGTGGGAAATTAATCACCCATAAGAAGTTAAATTGATTCTCCGGAATCAGCTTAAGGCGTTTTCCGAATTCCAAGCGGATTTGCCCCATGGCCGTCTGGGCAACCGCCGCTTTATCCGCGATCAACAAGATCAGATCGCCGGTCTTGGCTTGGGCTTTTTCGATTAATTGCTGCAGTTCGGATTCACTTAAGAACTTCGCAATGGGCGATTTGACGCCTTCGTTGGTTAAAGCGACATAGGCCAGGCCTTTGGCACCGAAC
>JAKOSX010000047.1 GCA_029776595.1 Bacillota bacterium
AAGGAATGTCGCGTTGTGCTTCGATTATTTTGGCAGCCGGACAAGGGACCCGCATGAAGTCGAAGAAACCCAAGGTTCTGCAGGAGTTGTTGGGCAAACCAATGGTGGAATATGTGGTGGAAGCCGCCGAGACAGCCGGTTCGGACCCAATAGTGGTGGTGGTTGGCTTTGGCGGCGATCAGGTTGTCGAAACATTAGGGGACAGGGTAAAATATGTTTGGCAACGAGAGCAGTTGGGAACCGGCCATGCCGTGATGATGGCCAAAGAATATTTAACCGGATTTGACGGAGACGTATTGATTTTATACGGGGATACTCCGCTGCTGAACGCGGAAACGATGACCGCATTGATGGAGGCGCGACATAAGAACGGGGCAGCCGCTGCAGTGCTCATTGCGCGGCTGAAGGACCCGGGAAGCTACGGCCGGATTATTCGCGACGCCCAGGGGAATGTCTGCGGGATCATCGAGGCTAAAGACGCGACGCCGGAGCAGAAATTAATTTGCGAAGTGAATACCGGCATTTATGCCTTCGAAGCCGGGCCGTTACTCAAAGCGCTGGAACGGATCACTCCCGTCAATGCTCAGGGAGAGTATTATTTGACGGACGTCATCAAAATTATGGTGGATGACGGATTGAAAGTGGCCGGGATGGCCATTGACGCAACCGAAGAGATGATGGGCCCCAATGATCGGGTACAATTGGCCCAGACGGAAGCATATTTACGGCAGCAGATAAACAGGAAATGGATGTTGGAAGGTGTAACCATTGTTGATCCGGCGACGACATATATCGGTACCCAAGTCATCATTGGCCGGGATACCACCATTTATCCGGGGACGTTTTTAAACGGAAAGACGGTCATCGGGGAAGATTGTGTCATCGGTCCGTATACCCGAATTATCGATTCGACCATCGGCAACGGGACGGAAATTCAATTCAGCCAAATCGTGGGAGCTACCATAGGGCCGGAGAATCAGGTCGGCCCCTATGCGTATATCCGACCGGGTACGGTGAGCGATGCTTCGGTTAAATTTGGGGACTTTGTAGAAGTGAAAAACTGTCGAATTGCTTCCGGAAGTAAAGTGCCGCATTTGACGTATCTGGGCGATGCCGATGTGGGTGCCAATGTGAATATCGGAGCCGGGACCATCACTTGCAACTATGACGGGGTGAACAAACACCGGACCGTCATCAAAGACAATGTGTTTGTCGGGAGTAATGCGAATCTGGTGGCTCCGGTCACGGTGGGAGCCGGAGCAACCATTGCCGCTGGGTCTACCATTACCCATGATGTGCCGGACGGTGCCCTTGCGGTAGCCCGCAGTCGGCAGGAGATTAAGACCCATTGGCGTTCTCCGAAAGACCGCCTGAAGAAAACCGAGAGCTGAATGTTTTTTGTCAGATGTATCGATGGTTGGGGTGAATGGATTGTATTGTATTGTTGGATTAGGAAATCCCGGAGCCCAATATAGCCAAACCCGGCATAATGCCGGTTTTTTAACCGTTGACCGGTTATTGGAGCTGACGGGTGTGACTTCTTTAAAAAATGATTTTCGAAGCCTGTACGCGAAAATCGAATGGCATGGTAATCCTCTGTTTTTGGTTAAACCGCAAACCTATATGAATTTAAGCGGAGAAGCGGTTCGGCCCTTGGTGGATTATTTTAAGATTCCGCTGGAACGGGTGATCGTGGTCTATGATGAGATGGATCTGCCCTTGGGTGCCCTGAGGTTTCGATTGGGGGGCAGCGCTGGAGGCCATCGGGGGCTGGCTTCGGTCATTCAGCACTTGGGGACTGACCGCGTGGCCCGTTTACGGATTGGCATCGGACGGCCGTCTGCGGGGACGGTGGTCACCGATTATGTGTTGAGCGGGTTTTCAGGGGCGGACAAGACGGTTTTTGAAGAGAGCATTGCGAAAGCGGCTGAGGCATGTCTGGCCTTTATTGACAAAGGGGCTGAATATACCATGAATCATTATAACATTACGCCCAAAAAGCCAGGTCCGGTTAAGGAATAATTTAGGGAATCCTGGCTATCCTATGGGTAATGAAATGGATATTGGCTGCCATAGCAGGCCCGGGAATGGCGTTTATGTGGAACCGGGCGTTAAGCAGAACCGGCTTGAAAGAGCAGGTCCGTACCGGTTTTTTAACCCCTTTGGGGGAAGAGTGTATTAAATATTGTATCGCCTGGGTGTTTCATCTGGATCCCTTTGGCGTAAGTGTCCTGTTTGGGCTGGGCGAAGGTTTGTATGAATCCTTCGCTGTTAAAACCCGCCCCGGAACGGTGATATTATTGGCAGGGATTGCAATACATACCGTATTTGGTTTGGGATATTGCTTTACCGGGCGTAACGGGTTGGGCTTCGGTATAGCGCTGGTGTTACATTTGTTCTGGAACAATGTGATTGTCAGCGGTATATCAGAATACAATAAATCATAGAGAGTACGTTAGAGTTTTTATAGATTCAATATTTCAACCGCCGAGTCGCTCCGTACGGATGGCAATAGGTTCATCCGTTAGGACGGCTTATTGGCGTTTACAGCCGGAGGAATCATGAAAAAGGTCTTGGAGAAAATCATTACCCATCCTGATTTTAAGATGATGAGCGCTCGTTTTGCCGACGGAAAGCAGGATTTGTTGACCGGAGTGAACGGGAGTCAAAAAAGCATGGTTATCGCCGGGTTGATGGTGGAACACCCGGGTCCGATGATCGTGATCAGTTTCAATAATACGCAAGCTTTCCGGTTGGCGACGGATCTGGAAAGTATATTAGGGCCGGAGCAGGTGGCGTATTTCCCGGCCAATGAGTTGTTTCCCCACGAAGAAGCGTTTGAGCCGGAGATTACGGCGCAACGCATTGAAACGATGGGACGGATGTTGTATTCCAAAACGTTGGTGGTTGTTACATCTTGGGAAGCGTTGCAACGTCGTTTGGTTCCGCCTGAAACGTTGCAAGCTTTTACCGTCACGCTGAAACTGGGTGATGAATGTTCGTTAGAAAGCTTGCTGGAGCGGTTTGTGCTCATGGGCTATGAACGGGTGGATTTGGTCCAGGCCATGGGACAATTTAGTCGCAGGGGCGACATTGTCGATGTATTTCCGTTAGATCGGGAGCATCCGGTACGGATGGAGTTTTTCGGGGATGAAGTGGACTCGATTCGTATCTTTAATGTTGAAACCCAGGTTTCATCGGAAAATCTGAAAGAGGTGCGGATTTTACCGGCCCGGGAGGGGCTGTGGCTCCGGGAAGATTTTATCCGCCAGAAAGAGGCCATTGCCGCTGCCTTGGCCCAACAGGTGAGACGGTTGGAGGATATGGGCCGGGTAATGGAGGCGGAATCCTTGCAAAACCGGATCCAGGAAGCTTTGGACCGGCTTAGCGAAGGCCATCAACTGCCGGGCGCGGATCAGTTTTTGCCTTGGGTTGCCCCGCGTCTGGTATCATTGCTCGATTATCAGCCGGAAGCCCGGATTATCCTCGACGATCCGGTACGGGGACGGGATGTATACCGCTCCTTGGAAGAAGAGCGGGCCGGGATTTTAGGCAATTTCCTCGAAAAAGGGGTCATTCTTCCCAAAGAAGAAGAGGCCTTTTTCGCCCTTGGCGATCTGGAGCGGGAGATCCAAAAACGGAAGCCTTGGTCCATGTCGCTGTTGGCCAATAACCCGAAAGGCTATACCGTTGAAGAAGTGATAACCCTGCCTTTCCGGACGCCGCCTTCGTTTCACAGCAAGACGGAACAGTTGGCCAATGAAATTTCTCGCCGTTTAAAGTCCAACCATGTGTTTGTCCTGGCGGTTTCCACGGCGGATAAGGCCCGCCGCCTCAAAGAGGTACTGCGGGAACAGGGCATAACGTCCACCTTAATTATTTCCGAAAATGAGGCCGATATTTTACCGCGGACGGTCCGGATTCACGTGGCGGACTTGGAGACAGGCTTTGAATGGCCTGACCAAAAGTTGGTGGTCTTGAGCGAAGTTGAGCTATACGGCCGTCAAAAAAAGCGGTATCTTTCCCGTTTCCGTCAGGAAGGGGCCAAGATTCATTCGTTTACCGACTTGAAAATCGGGGATTATGTGGTCCATGTGAACCACGGTATCGGACGGTTTGCCGGTTTGGAAACGCTGGAGATCGCTGGAAGCCACCGGGATTACCTGAAGATCGAATATGCCGGGGAAGACCGGTTGTTTGTGCCGACGGACCAGGTGAATCTATTGCAGAAATATATTGGCGTGGAAGATCATGCGCCGAAGCTGAATAAACTGGGCGGTTCCGATTGGCAGAAGGTGAAAAACCGG
>JAKOSX010000048.1 GCA_029776595.1 Bacillota bacterium
ATCCCCGCCAAACCAAAATCCGACAAGCGCCATCATAAGAAAAATCAGTTGGCAATCCTGCCAACTGATTTCTTTTTTTCCAATATTTTATCCACGTACTCACCGTCTCCGTCGGCACCTTGGTTTGCCCAAAACCTCCGCAAGAATCACCCCTCTGAGCAAATCCGTCCCTTTTTCAAATAAAGGAAAGCTTTTCTCCACCGGTTCAGCCGGTTTGTCGGCGGAAGCGGCACCTCCCGGCTTTACAGCGGTTTCTTCCGGTTTTTTCCCGGGCGAAACCGTAGCATCTTGTCGTAAAGACGGCTTTAAAAAATGTTTCTGCGGTTTACCGTTTTTGCGCCGGTTTTCCATAACATCACTCTTTCTTGTCCGGAGCATTCTCCGGTTTGGTCATGGCGGAAATGGCCCCGCGCATTTGGGTGTCGGCGATTAAATTTTGTAAATTGTAATAATCCATGACGCTCATTTTGCCTTCGCGTAAAGCGGCGGCCATCGCTTTCGGCACTTCGGCTTCGGCTTCAACCACTTTGGCCTGCATCTCTTGGACCGCGGCTTTCATCTCCTGCTCATAAGCAACCGCCATCGCCCGGCGTTCTTCGGCTTTGGCCTGGGCAATCCGTTTATCGGCCTCCGCTTGATCCATTTGGAGTTCGGCTCCGATATTCCGGCCCACATCCACGTCGGCAATGTCAATGGACAGAATCTCAAAAGCGGTTCCGGAGTCCAGTCCCTTGCTTAAGACGGTCTTAGAGATGGAATCCGGATTTTCCAAAACATCTTTATGAGATACCGACGATCCGACGGTCGTCACGATTCCTTCGCCGACCCGGGCGATGATGGTCTCTTCTCCGGCACCGCCCACCAAACGGTCGATATTAGCCCTTACCGTCACCCGGGCCCGAACTTTCAACTCGATTCCGTCTTTAGCAATGGCCGAAATATTGGGAGTCTCTATCACCTTCGGGTTGACGCACATTTGAACCGCCTGCAGGACGTCACGGCCTGCCAAATCAATGGCTGCTGCCCGTTCGAATTCCAAATTGATATTGGCGCGCTGGGCTGCGATGAGGGAATTGACCACCCGGTCCACATTTCCGCCGGCCAAATAATGAGCCTCCAATTTATTGATGGAAATGTTCAATCCAGCTTTGCTGGCTTTAATCAACGGATTGATAATTTGTGAAGGGACAACCCGGCGCAGCCGCATGGCAATGAGCGTTAAAATGTTGATGTGAACCCCGGCGGCAAATGCGGAAATCCACAGTCCCAAGGGTATAAAACTTAAAACCGTTGACGCGGCAATGAAGAAAAGAATCAAAACCATCATGATTCCAAACAATTGATAATCGCCCAAAAATATTCCCCCTTACTCGATTTTCAGCTTCAGATTCTACCATCTGATCATGGAAGAACAATCTTCGCATACTGCACAATGTCAACATAATGTAATTAATTATTCGCGACGATCCATCGATTTCCTGTCCATTCAATTTTTTATTCCGAAGATCGATATCTATTATTTGTATCCATAGCGCATTGTAGATCGGGAACAGCCTTGGTATAATAAGGTAAATTCGATTTTCAACGCCTGCCGGCGGCCCCGAGGTATTTATGGAGATCATTTACCGTTTGGTCAACCGATTCGACGGTACTTACACGACGCGGATAGCTGCCAATTTTCTTCAATTCCTCCGGGATTAACTCCCTGAATTGATATGCCGGCGCCGATCCTGTAGCCGTCGATCATGTGGCCGCCCGGTTAATGGGGTTAAACCCCGATGATATCGAGCATATTACCTTATCGGAAAAGATCGGCCTCGGTACCAACGATCCGGCGAGGATCGAAATCTGCGGCGCATCCCTGGAAAAGACCAGACGGCGTTTTATTAAAAGTTCCTCCCACCAAGGTGATTTCGGTCAGAGTAACCGGGAGTGGCTCATTGCCGGCCCGTTCCCGGCCGACGGCATTGCCGATCCCATGGCCCATCCGTTCATTGCCGACGAAGACCGGGTGCAACCGCTTCCCAACCGAAACGGCTGAAGTGTTCCCATTTATTTCACTGACGGCTGCCTGGATATGGGGGATTACTTCGCAAGAACCGAAAAGACTCCGCTCCCCGCTAAAATCGTGGGATATGCGTTCACCCTATTTGACGTTCCCCGGGAGCAAGAAGCGGAATTTTGGATTGGAGATAAAGCCATACGGATCTATTTAAACGGGAAACTCATTTATGACCAGTCCCAGCCCAGCCCTTTCCCGAAGGGAACGTTATTCAATAAAATCATCCGTGCACGGGTAAAAGCCGGAGAGAACCGGCTGCTGGTCAAGGTCTTTCAAAGCGAAGGATATTATCATTTCTCCTTAAACATCTGCGAACCGGAACCCAATCCGAATTTCAACGGCAACCGGATCTGGGGATTAAAATTCAGGCTGCCGGAACTCTGACCATTCGAACAAAGAGGCGTACCTTAGTACGCCTCTTCCGCTTTATACTTTGATCCCGATCATCCGGTAAAATTTCAGAAACGCCTGCGACATTAAGCCGGTAACATTGGGAATCTCCACTCCCACCATCATTAATCCCGCCAAAACGATGCCGCAGACAGTCACTGCTCCGACCACCAGAAGTTCTTTCCATTGTTTGTCGGCAATTAACCGCGGTGCGATGTTGGCCAGATAACCAATTAAAATGATGAAAATAACGATCAATTGTCGTCATCTCCTTTCTTGGGCAATTTCCGGATCAAAGCCACCACCAACGTTGTCAGCGGAATAATCACTTGAAAAGGAAAGGCAAAAACCGGATAAACCAAACTGCTAAATTCAAAATTCTCCGATACCATTGAAAAATTGATCATTCCGAGCATTCCCATTAAAAGCCCTAACGGCAAAACCAACGGACTGTAGGATTTCAAATTAAACAACTGGGCGATCCCCAAGGCACACCCGTAAAGCAGGACAGCAATTTTTAAAAAACCCATTATCAAAAAATTCACACCGATAATAATCTCCAAGCGGGTAAATACATTGGCAATGTTGATTAATCGTCCCGATTGAAAACCCGAATACAGAAAGAGCCGGGCCGTATCCCCCAGGACCCCGATGGTCCGAATGGATCCGATGAAAAAATATATACCGGCCAAGAACAAGGCTTTCAGCGATCGGTTCAATAATTCTTCAGGCTTATTAAGGGTCGGAAACACCATTAAAAAAGCCACCGTTTCCCCAAAAGGAAAGGATCCGGCCATATGAGCCGCCCATAAAACTTTAGTTACCGGCAAGCTGAAAAAAGGTTGAAAGTTGGTCCATTTTATCTGCATACTTAACATCCCAAAGATCATCAGATAAAAAACACATAACAACGTCACCATTCCCTGGCTGCATCGGGCAATCACCTCAATGCCCTTTTTAACGCCGTAAATGATCACCAGGCAGTTGACCAATACAATCATGGAAGACGGTGTTTGGACCAACATCGTCAATTTAATGAAATCATGATAGTCGGTGACGACCAACGAGCCTAAGTGGAACAAGTACCCGATAAAGGCCAAAGCCACCAAACTGCCGAAAAACGGACCGTAAACCTCTTTGGCGATCTCCACAAAATTCTTCCCGGGAAACCGGGACATTAATGCGGCATACAGTAACATGAAGACAAAGCCTTCCGCAACGCCTCCTAAAATCGCTATCCATCCTTCATGTTCAGCCCATTGCCCCGGGAATAACAAAACAGCCGATCCAAACAAAAAACCGGCGATTAATGTGGTCAACTCCAAGCCGTTAATTTTTCCTCTTTCAAGTTTCAAGCGATTGCCTCCTATTCAATGAGCAGGCAACGGTATCAGGGTTTCCCCGATTAACCTGATCTTAGCCTTCACGTTCACTGAAAACTTAACTTTCGGATAAAGCTCTTCCCACTTGGGTTCCATCGTCCGCCAGCGTTTATGATATTTTCGGTTGAACGCTTCACCGATACCGAAAATATCCGCCTTCATTCTCCGGGAACATTGGATAGTATGCACTATTTCCTTTTGAATCTCTTTTTCAGCCCATTGTTGAAATTCAATCATTTTTTTGGGTTTCGCATTTTCTCCGCCCAGTTGTTCGCCGAGATTGCAGATGGCTTTGACATGGATATGGACATGCATCCCGTCACCGTCCAATACGGGATGAATCTTACTGGATGCTTGTACGATTTCAATGCTTATTTCGCTGCCGTCACTTGACGGCAAACTGATAATCCCGCTTTTGACTTTACCGATAACCCAAAGCAGTCCCCGGGTCTCCTTAGGTTCAATCCTGCCAATCTGCTTCCCCTTTCGAAACACGGCGGTTCCGACCAACTGCAATTTTTGCTCCTCCCCTTCTCCGACGACCTTAATCAACGGAGCTGTAGCGGATTTGGTATTGCTCATCAGGTCATTGACAAATTCCTGTAAAGTGACGGGATACGCTTCCGAGGTTACTCCGGTATTGTTCATCATCCCATTAAT
>JAKOSX010000006.1 GCA_029776595.1 Bacillota bacterium
GTTCCCTGATTTTTAAGTTGGTAAAGTCCATATCCGTCCCGTAGTTACATTCAGCCACAATAAAGGAGCTGCCTTGGGATGAAGTGGAGGTAACTTTTTTGATGTTGGGGACGGAACTGATGGCTTCTTCAAGGGGGCGGGTCACCAGTTTTTCGATTTCTTCAGGGCCTACCCCTTCATAAGTGGTCATTACCAAAATGGTTGGAAAGTCAATATTCGGATACAGATCCAATTTGACCATAAAAAACGATATGATTCCGAGGGTCAGGGCAAATAATACGAACATCAATACCCCTACCGGACGCCGGACGCATAATTGAATCAATTTTTCCATATTATTTCACCACAACTTTCATACCGTCTTCCAGATTGTTCTGTCCTAACACCACGACTTGGTCGCCGTTTTCGATACCGGAAATGATTTCGATGAATTTACCGTTGTTGATACCGACTTCCACGTTTTTTCTGTAAGCGACATTGTCTTTGATGACAAATACCGCTTTGGTTCCGGTTTCGTCCATCACAGCTTCCACGGGAATCTGAATGACGTTTTTCCGTTCATTGAAGTTCATTTTAACTTCGGCCAGCATACCGTCTTTAAAAGTCCGGGATGAATTATCGATTAAGATTTTTACAGGGAATAACTTGCTGTCGGACTGGGCTGCCGGTGAAATCTGAAATACCTTTCCGGTAAATGTTTTATCCGGCATGGAGGGTAATCTCACGGTCACTTTCTGCCCGACTTTTGTCTGAGTAATATAACTGTCGCTCAGATGGACGGTTACATAAACTTGAGAGATGTCCACAAGGTCCATGAGAGGGACTCCCGGGGTTGCCATTTCTCCGACGTTAATTTTCCGCTCCCCGACGTAACCGCTGATCGGTGCCTTAATTTCCCCGTTACGCAGTTGCTCTTCGCTTATGGCCACATTGATCCGAGCTTGTTCAATCTGGTTTAAGGCAATATCATATTGAGTTTTGGCATTGTCATACTCGTGCTGGGAAACCAACTCTTCGGCAAAGAGCTTTTGAATGCGGTTAAAGGTGGTTTTAACTTGGGCAAAATTGGTTTCGGCTTGTAACAAAGATGTTTTTGCCTGATTCAGTTGATTGATTAAATCCGTTTTTTCCAAAATAACTAAGGTTTGCCCTTTGGTGACGTAATCGCCGAGTTCGACGGCAACTTGGGCCACCCGGCCGGAGATTTTGGATGTAACCGCAGTTTTGTTGGCGGCTTCAACCGTTCCGGAAATGCTGAAAATTTCCTGAATGTCACCTGTGGTTGCAGGGACCACTTGGACGGGAACGGCCGGGTCTTCTTCTTTGACGACTGGCGCTTTTTTCCGTCCGCATCCGGCGGTCAGGAGAAGGCTTAATATGATTCCAATCACAATTAATTTTTTATTCATTGGGGCATCCTCCAGATAGCTTTTTTAAGTCTAATCATTTATTCACTGCTGTCACCAGATCCAGTTTGGCGCAGGCGGTCAGATAGTCGGCAATTCCCTGATAATATCCTGTTAATGCTTTATCCAGCGCCAGTTGGGCATCGGTGATATCCATGGTGGTGGCCATTCCTGCATCGTAACGGGCCTGAGTCATCCGGAGGGATTCTTTGGCCAGTTCGATGTTGGCTTGATTGGCTTTGATGCTTTCAATGCTCTCCAGGATACTTTGGACCACTTGTTCCACTTCGAGGTGAATTGCGTCCTTTAAATCCCTTTCCTGGATGGCCAATAATTCCAATTGGCCTTTGGCGATGTCCGTTTCCGGTTTGATCGTGGCTTTATAAAAATTGCCTTGGACTCCAAGGATGAGTTTGAATTGAGGATCCCAGGAATCCGGAGACCATTTTGAGCTTTCAAAACCATAACTTCCGGAGACGTAGACATTGGGTTTATACTCCGATGAGGCCAATTGAACTTGGTAATTTGCGATCTCGGATTGATATTTCAATTGTTTAAGTTCGCTCCGATGGCTGAAGGCCAAATCCATCAGTTGGCTCGTTGACGGCAAAGGGTTGGGCTGAATTTCGGTTTCACGGTGTTCCACCGTGAGAGTGCTGTTTTTGTCGATGCCGATTAGCGTCGCCAGCGCCAGTTTTGCCAGCGTGACGTTGTTCTCGGCTTTGATAACCTGAGGTTTTAAGCTCTCTTTTTGGACTTCCGCCTGCAATACGTCATATTTTGAGGCGTTTCCGACGTTGTATAACTGCTTCACTTTATTCAGGTGCTGGTCCAAATTGGCGTACGATGATTGGGCCACTTTAAGGAGTTCTTCAGCCATCCAAACCCGGTAATAGGCTTCTTTCACGTTGTATGTCAATTTTTGTTTTACCTGACGTTCGTTCTCCAAGGCGATGTTGAGCTGGGCTTTGGAAATCTGCAGAGCCAATTCCAATTTATTCCCGGTATATAACGGCCATGTGGCGGTAATGCTCCCGCTGGCGCCTTCATCGCTTTGTGTCAGCGGTTGTTCACCATCATATTTCAACAGTCCCAGGTTATAATCGACGGAAGGCTTAAAGGCCGCTTCCGCTTTTCGCAACTCCTCCCTGGCGATGGCGACTTTTTGGGAAGCCGCCTGTAAGGATGGACTGTTTTGATAAGCCAATTTCAAAGCTTTTTCCAATGTAAGTATGTTATTAGGCTGGTCGGCTGCCAGTGCCGCCGCCGAACCAATGCATAAAACCGTCAAAGTGATGAGGGCTATTTTACGAAACATCCCGGACACCTCCAGAGATATTTAGATTAAAGTCATTTGCAGCTCCTGTTAAAAACAGCCGGTAAAGAGCGTCGGTTAATCCGGTCAGGGGTTGTTGCTCGTTGGTGAACAACCAGTAAAACACCGTGTGGGAAATGATGCCGTTTAAAGCCATTCCCAGGTAACCGGGGTCGGCTGGCCGAAGTGCACCTTCGTCCATTCCACGCTGCATGAATTCGGTCATAAACTGATGGAGTTCATGATGCATTTCCATGAAACGGCGTCCCAGGGTATCTTCGTCGAATAAACGCATGGCGAGGCGTTCTTTCAAAAAAAGCCGATAGATTTCCCGATTGTCTTCTGCAAATTTGAGATAAGAGAAGATCAGTTCCCGCAGGAGGGATAAGAAATTTTCTTCCTTAGACATCTGCTGGAAGAACCGGCGGAGTTGGGACATGCCTTCTTCAATAATGGTCAGGAAAATATGTTCCTTGTTTTCAAAGTAGAGATAAATGGTGCCTTTGCCCACATTGGCTTTGGAAGCGATCTCATCCACCGTGGTCCGCTCAAAACCCTTTTCGGAGAAGAGTTTGATGGCGGCATCCAAGATTTCAGAGCGTTTTTCTGTTGACATTTTTTCCACAGGTTCACCTCCGGCCTTAGACTGACTGGTCAGTCAGAATGACTCAATTCTACAATGTTAACTTCCAGAAGTCAACAGGAGAAAAGAGTTTTAACAAGATTGCCATATTTTTTTATAAACATTCAATCATATGAGATGTCTTCACAAAACAGACGCAGAGGGATGAATTTTCAAGAACGGGTCGGGTCGGAGGGAGGAATAAGTGAAACGATGTCGAAATTATGTAAAAAATTTGTAGAAGTTTTGTCCTAATGGTGATATAATGAAAATCGAGATTCGGGGAGTGGAAAATTTAAGTTTTCGCGAACGCCAGGTGGTCGTCCTGAAAGAAATGGGCGAGAGCACTGAGCGTATTGCCAAAAAACTCAATCTGTCCCCGAGTTCTGTGGCAACGCTTTATAATCGGGCGAAAACGAAAGGATACGAAGTGGTCATCGTGTTGCCCGGCACGGCTTTGGGGCTTGCCGGAGCGGATGATATGGATGAAGGTGAAGTGTGATGAAGCAAAAAACATATGCTGAATACTATCGGCCCGAAATCCGGACGACCCAAGGGATTGCGGGGGGCGAATATCCTTTATTGCCCAAAAAAACCAGAGTCCGGTGGCGTTTTAAACCGAAATCGGCTCTTCCTTTATTTGTCTGGGGAATGGTATTTTTCATCATTGGTAAGATATTGGTATTCCCTTTGGCTGAAGGAGTTGTGCGGTACACTGCCAAGACAAAGGAACTGAACGCTTTGAAACAGGAATATCAGGCATTGAACCGGCAATTGCTTACGATGAATAAGGCCCGAAACTATATGTTGACTCCTGCATATATCGAGGAACGGGGGCATCAAATCGGGATGGTTAAAGCCAATGAAACTCAGATGTTGGTGATCGACGCTGCGGATGATGAGGATATCTCGGCACTGACCGCCGTCCGAAAAAAACCGGTGGAAATCGGAGATTAATAAAAAGCCGAAAGGCTTTTTTTATTTTTATTCTGTGGTATTAGCGGATGGGTAATAGGTTCTGGGTCCGAGGTACTTGGTCATGGGTTACGGAAGGAACGTTTCACGTTCCCGATAAAAGGATGGAATGCATAGCGTTCCTACCTAAACCCAGCGCCCAGCATAACCTCTCTTGTATTTTATGGCGAGAGTGGATATAATCGGATGCAGAATGATCAAAAGGAGAAATATGGATGAACTTGATTTCAATCATTGCCGAGGAAATGCAGCTCAAACCTTTCCAAGTGGAGAATACGGTGAAGTTGTTGGACGACAGGAATACCATTCCGTTCATCGCCCGTTACCGTAAGGAAGCCACCGGAGAGCTCAATGAGGAACAGCTTCGGGAGATTGAGGAACGATTGCGTTATTTGCGTAATTTGCAAACGCGTAAGGAAGAAGTGTTAAAATCCATTGAAGAACAAGGGAAATTAACGCCCGAGCTGACAGCGGCCATTCTTCAAGCGACGAAGCTACAGGAAGTGGAGGATTTATACCGGCCTTACAAACAGAAAAAACGGACCCGGGCCATGATTGCCAAAGAGCGGGGGTTGGAACCCTTGGCGGAATTGATTTGGGAACAAAAGACCCTGTACGGACCCATCGAACGCTGGGTGGAACCTTTTGTCGATCCCGGAAAGGATGTGCCGGATATGGCTACTGCCTTGGCTGGAGCTCGGGATATTATCGCTGAGAAGGTTGCGGATGATCCCGGATACCGTAAAATCTTAAGAGAATTTTGTTGGGA
>JAKOSX010000049.1 GCA_029776595.1 Bacillota bacterium
TATAGTCGACAGATTCGACAAAATCCTGTATAAATTGAATATTGCGCCCGGAAAATACTTTGCTGAAGCTGATTCGGATACTGTCCTCCTCAACCCTACCGGCCGCAACCTCATGCAACTCCGTCAACATGGTATGAAACGGGTTTTTGTCGATAACGGTGACGGAAGTACCGCCATCTTTACGGAACTTTTTCGCCAGCTTCTTAGCTGTAAGAATACCGGCATAACCCCCGCCAATGATTACTATTCTCATCTTTTTACTCACCATTCCTTTCGCCAAACGGCCATTATGCAGCGTATTATACCGAACCCCAAACCTTCCAAACACCATCGTGCTCAATGAAAACCGGAACGAATACGAAGCACAACCATGAAATTGTTGCAAATATCACAATCATTATAATAATACGGATGAAAAGGTTCGTCAATTTAACAGAGCCCAATATCTCATGCATACCATAATATACCTGAAAATCTCTCCCTCACGGCCGACTTTCCTGCTTCTTTTCATGTTTATTGAGTTCTTTCCCAGTTCATTCTTTCCATAAATGATCAGTAAAACCCCTAGATCCTCCCGGCTCTTTTACCCTATTGCCGTTTCGAATTTTGTCGACAAAACCATTTTTCCAAAAGAAGGAAATTGTAGAAGTTATGAGAACTATTAAATTAAGGAGGTGCTTTCCCGGCCTTCGAGTGTAAAACATCCAAAAGCGGAAGAACTTTTCCCCGACTGAATTGAATCCCTGTAACGACTAAAGGAGAATCCAAAATGAAAGAACCGATCTGGGAATATTCATTTCCTAAATTGCAAGACCAAAACATCGAACCGATAATTAGTTTTTTAGGAGATGAAGATGCTGCCGTCGAATGGGAAAAAGACGAAAAGCCGGTGGACTTGTTCCTGCACACCAATACCTATGAAGCATTTAAAAAGGAACAATCCCTGTTTCTTTTTGGTCGGCGGGGAACCGGCAAAACCGCCATTATGCGTATGTTCCAGCATGAAATCCGTTCAGGAATGATTAAAAATTACACCTATGCCTGGCGGGTTAACAGCGAAGAAGCTTTCGGGGAAATCATCCGCCACCTTGGAGATAAAATTGCCAACTTTGACTTGGCCATGATTAACGACTTGGCGGAAAAATGGCGTTGGATCTTTGAGGTCTCCGCCATGGCCGGGGTTGTCCACAAACATTACCATGATGCTGAACATGACAAGAACTATGAATGCATCTATAAATATCTCAAGCGAAACTCGATGATCAAAAAAAGCAGCCAGGGAGAGCTTAAATTTGCCAAAAACCCGATGGAAAAGATCGTCAATGTCATCGAAGAAGCTTTATCTTCTTTGGAGGACGATTATAAAGAAGCCGCCGCCGCCAACCTCATCACGAAAATTGTTAAAAACTTAAAGACCAAGGATTTCGAAGAAGCCCAAAAAGCGCTTTATCATTATGTATCCAAAAACAACCGTTGTGTCATTTTTATCGACTCCATCGAACATTACAACATTAACGACAATATTTCGCAAGCCGTAACCACTGCCTTGATTAAAGCCACATATGACACATATGTCAATTCCTCCAAAAGCGGTTTGCATGTCAAAGTGGCATTCCCTTCGGAAATCTATTCGTATTTGATCCCTTTGAATAAAGACAAGATCGAGACCAAAAACCTCTTTATCCTGTGGTCGTTTAAAGATTTAGTCTGCCTGCTGGCCAAAAGGTATTATTATATGTGCACCAATACATTGCTCCGGGAGAAATTGAACCATTGCATCTATGACAGATTATATGAATTTGAATTTGCCAAGAAATTTCTGTACGAGCTTTTGCCGGAAACGGTCGTGACCGAAAGCGGATTTGAAATGGATACCCTCGCCTACATTATTCGGCATACGCAAAAGAAACCGCGCCAAATCATCCAATTGATGAATATCGTGCTCTCTTATGCGGCCAAAGTCAATGGGGAAACTCCCATCCGTATTTCCGGTTCCAGCATTGTCAACGGCGTCCATGCTCGTTTGGATATCATGGCCAAAGGTTCTCTCGATGCCTATCAGCAAATATATCCGAACATCACCAAAGTGATCCAGAAATCCTTTACCAATGCCAAATGCTACTTTTCCCATTCGGATTTTGACAAATATATCAAAGAAAGCAACAGCCTGTGGAAACAGGATCAACTAACCAAATATGATGTCCAATCGCTGATCCTGGGTACCGGCGCCGTGGGAGTGGTCAAACACAAAAGCCGCGTCCGGAATAAAGAAATATGGGAAACAGCCTTCGAATACCAAATCAAAGGCATCCTGGAAGCCAACAACAACGTGAGAGAATACGCCATCCACCCGATGTTTTACAATTTTTTCGAATGCCAAGTGGACAATAACGTCATCATCTACCCCCAACCCCAGGAGCAGGAAGAATTGGAGTATTTAAAAAAAGAAGGGATATTGTTGGTCTAAGAGAAAAGAACCGTAAATTTTACATAAAACTCAATAATGCCGCAAGATTTAAGAGCATAATCATCCGTTGCCCATTGTCCGCTTTAGCTATCTTTTCAATATATCCATTCCGGGCATTGCCCTTTAATGCTTCCGGGGCAGCTTCAAGCGATGCCGTTTTAAACCGTTGAACTCCGGAAACGGAATCAATCAGGATCCCGATTCTGTTTTTTCCATATTTGACTACCATGAACTTGGAATTTTTATCCGTATCTGTTTCAGCGATTTCAAACAATCTTCGCAGAGCTAATACCGGCAAATAATCTCCCCGTAATTCAACCAAACCTGCAATAAACTGAGGTGCCCCGGGGAAATGATTCATCTTGCCAATATTATTGATCTCTTGGACATGCTTAATTTCTATTCCGTATTCTTCTCCGGCCAGTTTAAAAACAACATACTCAAGGCTGTTATCCGTTTCAACCACAGACAACGTGTTTTCTTCCGCCGTTTTATATTCACCATCCACGACACGCAACATTTCCTCTATTTTGTTACATTGATAATAATCGTCATTAATCGACTCCTTTTCTATTTCCCCTTTTTAACACCGTTTCCCCCGGCTTAATTTTAAAAATTACACACGTTTTTCAATAATTAAACATGTAACATAATCATATCTTTATTTTTAACGACAATGTTCAAAAAGCCATGGCATCTGCCATGGCTGTCGCTTTCCGTGGTTTTGTTGACCCGGGCTTATTTTATCATTAGCTCAATGCACAATTCGCTTGCCCCATCATCCACAAAGCCAAAAACTCCTGAACCGTATGAACCCTTATCATACAGTTGGCATCGGAAGGCACATTAGATCATCTCCACACGGTTCTCTCCTTTCAATATGAATCAACGGATCCAGTTAAATGTAACGGTGATGAAGTCATGCACCTTCCTTCTTACTTCATTCCTATAGCGGAATTTGGGTATAAAACAAAAAAACTCGCATTTCTGCGAGTTTACATTTAAATTTGGTGGACCTGAGGGGAATCGAACCCCTGACCTCTTGAATGCCATTCAAGCGCTCTCCCAACTGAGCTACAAGCCCGTTTGCTGTTGACTGTGTCGTCCAGCGACATTTAATAATATACCAAAAAGGCAGTATAACTGTCAATAGGAAATTTATGATCTTATCAAAGGCAATGGATTCGGGGTACTGGGTACTAGGTTTAGGTAGGAACGCTACCGTTCTCTCCATAACCCGGAACCCAAGGCCTAGTACCCCGGACTTTAACTACTTCGAAACACCACATTCATTCTTTTTAAAAAGCTGAAGCAGTGCCTCTCCATATAACATCAGCACCAAGCCAACCAAGATCAACGGCAAGCCCAGCCATAAATATTTCACCGCCTGTTCCGAACCGACGAACAAGCCCAGCAATACGGCTATCATCGGATTCACAAAGGCATAGCTGGAGATCCGGATGGCTGGTTCATGCATCAACAGATAATTATAGGCACAAAAGGCGACAGACCCGAAAACGGCCAGATACGCCAAGCCAAACCAAGAGGCAGCCGAAATCCCGGACAAATTGGGATTCGGCGTCTCCCAATACGCCCAGGCCATACTGACCAGGCCGACCAACAACATCTGAATACCGCTGGAAACGAAAGAATCCGGATGGGTTTTCAGGGTATGCCCCAAACTGGTCCCCAATCCCCATAAGGCCATACCGGCCAACACTAAAATAATCTCAAAATGTAAACTGGTTTGGACCGACTCCCCGTTGTAGAGCAAAGCCGCCACACCCAGGACGCCGATAAACACACCCGCCATTTTTACCCAAGGGATAGGCTTCTTGAGAAGCAACCGATCATAAACGGCAATGGTCATCGGGGTCGAAGCCAATATTAACGCCACCAGGTAACTGTCCACCTTCTGTTCGGCCACAGTAATCAGCCCGTTTCCGCCGATCAAAAGCAATCCGCCTAAGATCAAAGCAGCGATAATTTCTTGCCGGGTCGGCCATTGTCTTAAATGCCCGGTAAGCCATCGATAACCCAGCAAAATGGCGCCTCCGAACAACCACCGAAGTCCCACCACATAGAAAGGCGGGATGGTCTCCACTGCCATTTTAATGAAGAAATAGGTTGATCCCCAGACAATATAAATGGTGAGATAGGATAACAGCGTCATCAGCGTCTCTTTTTTCATCAGGCTTGACCCCCTCACGATATTTTTAAAAACACAACCCCAATCCGACCACACCGACAGCAACGGCCACAGATAAAATAATCCCGCCGTTAAACCAAGCGCAAATTCCTGCTGCCAGGACTCCAAGCAAAGCGATGCCCGGTTCCCCTTCCACCGCCTGTATTGAACCGGGGAAAATCAATGCCCCCAACGCAGTAAACGGAATAAACTTCAAAAACTTCCGCCAAAATTCCGGCAACGGCCGGTCCGACAAGATCAGAAACGGAATCAATCTCGGCAAATACGTCGCCAATAACATTCCTATGATTAATCCGTATACTCCCATTATGAATTCACTCCTCCTGCTCCGTGATGAACCATGCGCCTGCACCGGCCACCAGGACTATCGCCGCGATGATATTCCATCCCGACGGTAAAACCTCCATCTTGGCAAGTCCCGTATGGACCAACGCCGCCACCCCGGCCAGCACTCCGGCCCATACGGTCTTCCGGACGCTCGGGAGGAGGATCGCCACAAACATGGCATACAGCCCGATCCCCATGCTTTTTTGCAATATTTCCGGAAGGGCGGCACCCATGATATGCCCGCATGCCGTCCCGCTCACCCATCCGATATAGGCGGTAGCCTCCAGCGGAATTAAATACCTGGGATTCAGCTTCCCTTCGGCGGTTGCCGCCACGGCAAAGGTCTCATCGGTTATTCCAAAAGCCACCAACGGCAACGTCCATTTTTTCTTCGTCTCCATCCGCGATGCCACACTGGCACTCATCAGAAAGTGCCGAAAATTCAAAAGCAAGGTGGCAATCACGATTTCCATAAAAACAGCACCGCTTTGAATCAGATTTAACGCCATAAACTGACTGGCCCCGGCGAAAACCAGCGCCGAGAACCCGATGGCTTCCCCCAGCGTGATCCCGTTGGTTTTGGCTAAAAGCCCGAAAGCCATAGCCACCGGGAAATAACCTAAAAATATAGGAATACCGGCCATTAAGCCGGATTTATATGACAATGCCCGCACCCATATCACCCACTCCAGATGCTATATCGTGTTGAAAGTAAATTGTTGAAAAATTCTTCCGCTCTGTCAAAACTCCTGCTATGTATTTGTAAAGCTTTTGTTTCTTTCAAGCAATATTTGATTAAATTATGGTTTTATTGTATAATTTTAATAAATTCTTGCCAAATGACAGACGGTTCACTCAAAGCGTAACCATTCAAATTGTCTTTTAGCAGGGATCAACTTATAATTGAGTAGATTTAATCAAATTTTCAAAGGAGGATGCTAGATGAAATTGAATCGGTTTCGTCCCTTTCTCGCACTGGTTCTGCTGGTAAGCGTCACTGCTTGGTTTGGCGCCCAATCCCTCCCGGCAGTCCACGCCGCGGATAGCGGTAAAATCTCCGTCTTCATCGCAGGCGATTCCACTGCGTGTAACTATGATGCAGCCCGTGCTCCTCGGACCGGATGGGGCCAAGTTTTGCAAAACTTCTTCACCGATGACGTCATCGTCCAAAACTTTGCCGTCTCCGGCAAAAGTTCAAAAAGTTTCATCGAAGAAGGCTACTTGAACAAGATCGTCAACCTGATAAAACCCAATGACTACTTATTGATTCAGTTCGGTCACAACGACCAAAAGGTCAATGACCTTCCCCGTTATACCGATCCTGATACCACTTTCAAATCTTACTTAACCCAGTACATCAACGAAGCCCGGGCCAAAGGCGCCATCCCGGTGTTACTCACTCCGGTGGTCCGGTATCGGTTCTCCGGTACTACTTTATATTCGGACCATGGTAAATATCCGCAGGCCATGATCGATCTGGGGAAAGAGCTCAATGTGCCGGTTATCGACATCACCGAGAAGAGCAGACAATTATTCGAGAGTTATGGGCCGGAAAAAACCTTTAAACTGTATCTTAATTTAGCTCCCGGCGAAAACCCCAACTATCCGAAGGGCGTCAGGGACAATACCCATTTCTCCCTTGCCGGAGCCACCGAAATTGCCAAACTGGTTGTGGAAGGCATCAAAGAACTTAATCTGCCGTTGGCGAAATATATCAAACAATAATTGGAATTGGACTTAAACACAGTACTTCACCCCAAAACTTTACCAATATAAAAAGGCTGCTTCGTGATGAAGCAGCCTTTTAAATTTGTTTTACAGATCGATTCTTTTTTGGCAGAAAGTGCACTGCGCACTATGTGTACTGTGTACCTTCCCTAATGCTATACCCCAGAACCTATATTACAGCTCGATCCCGAAATAATTCTTGGCATTGTTGTAGCAGATATTCTGCACCATTTCGCCGAGAAGCTTCATATCGTTGGGAGCTTCGCCGTTTTCGACCCATTCGCCCAGGAGATTGCAGAGAATCCGCCGGAAGTATTCATGCCGGGTATAAGAGAGGAAACTCCGGGAATCGGTGAGCATTCCAACAAACCGGGAAAGCAATCCCAAATTGGCCAGAGCCACCATTTGACGAATCATGCCGTCCTTTTGATCATTAAACCACCAGCCGGAACCGAATTGCATTTTTCCGGGGATGCCACCTTGGAAACAGCCAATGATCGTTCCCAACATCTCATTATCCCGCGGATTCAAAGTATACAAAATGGTCTTCGGCAGTTGATCGGTGGAATCCAACGCATCCAAGAATTTGGCCAGCGACTCGCCGTAAGTATAGTCAGCAATGGCGTCAAACCCGGTATCCGGGCCCAACAACCGCATCATCCGGCTGTTATTGTTGCGGATGGTACCGATATGAAGTTGCATGGTCCAACCTAAGCGGGCATATTCCCGGCCGAGGAAGAGCATGACCTGAGTCTTATATTTCTTAATCTCTTTCTCGGTCAATACTTCGCCTTTGAGGCCCTTTTGAAGGATAACGGTGGCTTCATCAGCGGTGCCGGGTTCAAAGACCACCGGATCCAAGGCATGGTCGGATATCCGGCAGCCCACTTCATGGAAGTATTCCAACCGGGCTTTGAGGGCTTTGGTCAAATCGTCAAAGGTCTTGATCTCAAAGCCGACCACCTGCCCCAGTTTGGCAATCCATTCTTTAAAGCCTTCTTTCTCAATATTAAAGCTCTTATCGGGGCGGAAAGCCGGAAGAACTTTGACATCAAAGGTCTTGTCTTCGGCAATAGCCTTATGGTATTCCAACGTATCCGTCGGATCGTCGGTGGTACAGAGCAATTTCACATTGGACTTTTTAATGATGTCCCGGACCGTCAGATTTTCAAGGACAGCATTGCATTTTTCCCAAATTTCTTCCGCGGTTTCCGGAGAAAGCAATTTATCGATACCGAAATACCGTTTTAATTCCAAATGGGTCCAGTGATAAAGCGGATTACCGATACAATAGGGCATGGTTTCGGCCCACTTCATAAACTTTTCTTTGTCTGACGCATCGCCGGTTATGTAGTTCTCGGGGACGCCGTTGGAACGCATGGCACGCCATTTGTAATGGTCCCCGCCCAACCAAATCTCCGTGATATTCCGGTATTTTTTGTTTTCGGCAATCTCTTTGGGGCTGATATGGCAGTGATAGTCATAAATCGGCATCTCTTTGGCATATTGGTGATAGAGTGTCACTGCCGTATCATTGGACAACAGAAAATTTTCATCCATAAAAGCTTTCATCGTAGGTTCCTCCTGTGTGTGAATGTAATTTAGCTTAAGCCACAGTAACAGAGGCAGACATCGTGTCTGCCTCTGTCCTTTGGGCAATCAGACGACATATGTGGAAGCGGAGGTGGTTCCGCCTCGGCCGGTCCAGTTGGTGTGGAAATACTCACCGCGTTTTCTGTCGATGCGCTCATAGGTATGCGCCCCGAAATAGTCACGTTGGGCTTGGAGCAAGTTAGCCGGCAGTTTTTCGCTGCGATATCCGTCGAAATAGCAAAGGGCGCTGGTAAAGGCCGGTACCGGTATACCGTTGAGCAATGCCGTGGCACATACTCTTCTCCAACTGTCCTGTGCTGCTTCGATCTTTTCCTTAAAGAACGGATCAAGCAGCAAATTGGTTAAATCAGGATTTTTATCAAAGGCTTCTTTAATCTTGCCAAGGAATACCGAACGGATAATGCATCCGCCGCGCCACATCAACGCGATTCCGCCGTAATTCAGGTTCCAGCCGTAAGTCTTTGCGGCGGCCCGCATCAGGATATACCCTTGGGCATAAGAGACGATCTTCGAAGCATACAAGGCTTTGCGAATGTCCTCGATAAAGGCTTTTTTATCCCCTTCGAACTTCGGTTTCGGCCCGCTGAATATCTTGGAAGCCGCCACCCGTTCATCTTTCATTGCAGACAGGCAGCGAGCAAATACCGCTTCGCCGATCAAAGTCAACGGTACGCCTTCATCCAAAGCCGCGATACCGGTCCATTTCCCCGTGCCTTTCTGGCCGGCGGTATCCAGGATCTTGTCGACCAAGGGTTTGCCGTCTTCATCTTTCACTGCCAAAATGTCACGGGTGATCTCAATTAAGTAACTGTTAAGCTCGCCTTCATACCATTCGGCGAAAACTTGATGCATCTCGTCAGCAGACATTCCCAGCAGATCGCGCATTAAGTGATAAGCTTCGCAGATTAACTGCATATCCCCGTATTCGATTCCGTTATGGACCATCTTGACGAAATGTCCGGCGCCGTTTTCGCCGACCCAGTCGCAGCAGGGACTGCCATCGGGAGCTTTGGCGCAGATAGCTTGGAAGATATCTTTCACATGGGGCCATGCCGCCGGTGAACCGCCAGGCATCATGCTCGGCCCTTTCAACGCGCCCTCTTCGCCGCCGGAAACGCCTGTTCCAATATATAACAGTTCTTTTTCTTCAACATATTTGGTCCGACGAATGGTGTCCGGGAAATGGGAGTTCCCGCCATCGATGATGATGTCGCCCGGTTCCAAATACGGAATGATCATGTCAATGAAATCATCAACCGGTTTGCCGGCTTTCACCATTAACATGATCCGACGGGGTTTCTTAAGGTTATCGACCAACTCCTGAATCGAATAGGTCCCGATAATGTTCTTCCCTTTGGCACGGCCTTCGATAAAGTTGGTCACCTTTTCGGTGGTACGGTTATACACGGCCACGGTAAAGCCTTTGCTTTCCATGTTCATAACCAGGTTTTCACCCATAACCGCCAGCCCGATCAAACCAATGTCCGCTTTGCTCATCATCAATCCTCCATTTACTTATATAATTCATTCTTTTAATATTTCGCTAATCAACCAAATTTCTCCTACTAAGATTAAAAATTTTTTACAAGAGAGTTAACATATTGTTTTCGAATTTCAGCCGTCTGGCCCGGTGGATCAATTTGGTATACAGTTCCAGATCATGCCGTTCAAAATGTTCTTCCGTAAAATACGTTACAGGAAACCAGTTTACGCCGCTGTTTTCGGCTTCGTTGACGACCAGTTCCTCCCTTTCGTCGGCGATCAAAAGATAAGCAATGGAAAGATGCAGATGAGCATTGACATAAACACCTTGCTTCCAATGGCCAAATACAGGAAAAATATCCACCGAAGCGATATGGGGACTAAGAGGCCTGATGGTTTGAACCCCGGTTTCCTCTTTGGCTTCTTTCACTGCAACGGCCAATAAATCCCCGTCACCGTCCGCATGCCCGCCGGTCCAGGCCCAGGTCCCACGGATATTATGGTGGACCAGTAACACCCGGTCCAGCCGTTCATTCATGATAAAACCGGAACTGGTAATATGCGCGATGGCATTTTCCCGTAGCAACACATTGTGGGGAAAAGCCCGGATATAATTGAGGATGGCTTTTTGATCCTGGCGTTCCTGTTCGTTTTCAGGATTATAA
>JAKOSX010000050.1 GCA_029776595.1 Bacillota bacterium
ATGGTTTCGTTTAAGATTATTCAGTTTTCTTTATTATATGCTTAAAAAATAAATTAGTCAAATAATACGCTGACCGAGATATCCTGATGAATCCGGCGGATGGCGTCACCCAAAAGGGGAGCTACCGATAACGTCGTAATTTTCGACAACTGTTTTTCGGGAGTCAGGGGAATCGTGTTGCAAATAACAATTTCTTTAATGGCCGGATGGCTCAAGCGTTCGATGGCCGGCGGTGAAAAGATGGCATGGGTGGTTAACAGATGGATTTCCGGTTTGGCTCCCCGGTTCAACAGGGTTTCCACCACTTGCATGATACTTCCGGCAGTATCGACCATGTCGTCGATGATGATCGGCGTCTTGTCTTTGACATCGCCGATGAAGAAAGTCATTTCAGCCACATTGGGGGCGGGGCGGCGCTTGTACATGACCCCGAGGGGCATGTCCAACCGGGTTGCCAGTTTTTCCGCCTTTTTGACGCTTCCGGCATCCGGTGCGATGACCACGCCGTCGGTAATGTTCTTTTGCTTTATGTATTGGGCCAACATCGGCAGTGCGGTCATATGGTCCACCGGAATGTTGAAGAAGCCTTGAATGGCCGGGGCATGCAGATCCATCGTAATTACCCGGTCGGCACCGACGGTGGTGAGAACATCGGCGATCATCCTGGCGGTAATCGGTTCCCGGGGTACGGTTTTCTTCTCCTGCCTTGCGTAACAGTAATAGGGAATAACGGCAGTTATCCGTCCGGCTGACGCCCTTTTTAAGGCGTCGATCATGATGAGCAATTCCATGATGGAATCATTGATATTATTTGAAAAGGACTGAACGATAAAAACGTCGGAACCCCGAATGCTTTCGCTGAACCGGACATGGATTTCGCCGTTGGCAAAGCGGGATATATTCACACCGCCGAGGCGTACGCCCAAATAATCGGCAATTTCCTGTCCCAGGTCAGGATAGGTTGTTCCTGAAAACAGTTTCATCGGTCCATACAGTGACAATGTGTCCACCTCCGTAATTGATGAAAACCCCGAACGCTTTGAGCGGGCAAAACAAAAAAGACCCGCAGGTCTTTTTGGTATATTTTTTTTACACTGCTCTTTGGATTTTATTCGACCGCAAGCAGCGAGTGCAGACGCGAATGCGCTTGGAAGCACCATTAACTATCGCTTTGACTGTGCGAATATTCGCTTTCCAACGACGGTGCGTTTTAATATTTGAGTGGCTGACCAGGTTTCCGCTTTGAAAATCTTTGCCACAGACCGAGCAACGGTTTGACATCCCTTACACACCTCCAAAATGACATGCATTAGAAACACAGATATTTTATCATAAACAATTATTAAAGACAAGCGAAAATATGAATAATGTGAATATTATTTACTAGTTGAAGAGGGAATGGGTTACAGGTTCCGGGGTCTGGGTTATAGAGTCAGGAGTCAGTTGCAGTTGAGGGCTCCTATCGGCTGTCTCCTATGAAACCTGGCACCTAGAACCCAGAACCAGATATCTTATACCCCTATAATCCTCGACTTAACGCCTATTTTCTTTTGTACTATGCACTTTAATGGGATGAAGAAGGAATTTGAGGAACGGTCACGAAAATAATAAAAGTTTAAATTGACACTGTACAGCAAGGGACGATCGTGTATAATAATAACCGGTTATTTCCTTTGGCCGTGGAATACGGTTAATTGGCGGCCCGGAGGGAGAAGCTTAAATAATAACGATTTGCAGACACTTCAGTGTTGAAAGACTATTTCAATTTTACGGGAGAATTGACGAATAGTGCAGGAAAATTTCTTTTTTTCTCGAATTAATTGCCGAAATTTATTATAATAAGGAGGAGCCTCGGTGGCTGAGAAAAACACTTCAGGGCCTTTGGGGAGTATCAATATTTCTCCCAATGCCATTGCGATGGTCGCAGGTATCGCGGCAATGCAATGTTTCGGAGTGGTCGGCATGGCCTCAAGGACCATCCAGGACGGAATCTCCGAATTGCTGACCGGAAAAGACAATTTGAGCAAAGGGATTGAAGTCGATATCGACGGGGATCGGGTCACGGTCGATCTCTACATCATTGTCGAATACGGGGTTCGGATCAAAGAAGTGGCTTACAACGTTATTGAAAATGTTAAGTATGCCATCGAGAATCAACTGGGTTTGAAAATATTGAAAGTCAATGTTATCGTACAGGGCGTACGCATCGATAAAAATAAATCCTGATCGGACCGACGAATAAAGGAGCAAAAAGGGAGGCTACACCTTTGCAGCCAGATGCAATAGGAATAGATAGTGTTTTATTAAAAGAACTTGTGGCATCGGCCACTGCCAACATGTATATACATAAGGGCGATGTGGACGCGCTTAATGTTTTCCCGGTACCGGACGGAGATACCGGGACGAATATGTATTTAACTTTTCAGGCGGCATTTAGGGAACTCAGCAATAATCCCTCCAATAATATTATGGAGTTATTGGAATCGGCTGCCTACGGCGCATTGATGGGGGCCTGCGGGAACAGCGGCGTTATCGTGTCCCAATTTTTCCGGGGATTCGTCAAGGCTCTTCCCAAAGAGACCCGGGTCATCGGCAAGAAAGAACTGGCCCTTGGCATTTCCGGTGCGGCCTCCATGGCGCTTAAAGCCGTGCGTCAGCCGGTAGAAGGGACGATTTTGACGGTCATTAAAGAAATGGCCAAGTATGCCATGGAAAATGCGGATAATGACCGTACCCTCAAAGAATTTATGAATGATATTTACGAACATGCCAACCTGGTGCTTTCGAAGACTCCGGAGATGCTCCCGGTTTTGCGTCAGGCCGGGGTGGTGGACGCCGGCGGTCAAGGGTTGGTTTATTTCGTTGAGGGCATTGTACAGCATATGAACGGAAAGGCTGTTTCTGCCGATAAGATCAATGAAGCCGCCGCATCCAATAAAGTGGTCAGTGTGGCGACGTATACCGATGATGAATTATTATCCGATACGGAGATTAATTTTCAATATTGCACCGAGTTCATTTTAAAAGGCAAAGATTTGGATTTGGAATATATTAAGAACAGCCTCAGTCCTCACGGCGACTGCCTGTTGGTGGTGGGAGACGAAAACACCGCCAAAATCCATATCCATACCAACAATCCCGGAATTATCCTTGATTTTGCCGTCCGTTTGGGCGAAATGTTCGAGATCCAAATCCATAATATGGTGGAGCAAAGCCAGCAACGTTTGGCCAAATTGGTTTCCCAGGAAAGCAGCGGAAATCAAATCGGCGTGGTTGCCGTCTCCACCGGGGACGGAATGGACAAAATCTTTAAGAGTCTGGGTGTCCAGGTCGTGATAAACGGCGGCCAGACCATGAATCCCAGCGTCGAGGATTTGGCCAACGCCGTGTCGAAATTAGATGCTTCCAAAGTCATTCTGTTACCTAACAACAGTAATATCGTGATGACAGCCAATCATGTGAAGGATCTGGTCAACAAAGAAGTCCGAGTGGTTCCCACCCAAAGCGTACCTGAGGGTTTGGCTGCCATGATGAGCTTCTCCCAGGAACGCGGTTTGGTTGAAAATGTCGAAAAGATGATCGAAAAAAGCAGCCAGATTATCACCGGTGAAGTCACTTATGCGGTCCGAAGCATCCAATTGGGGGATTTGGACATCAATCAAGGCGACATCATCGGATTGGTTAACGGCGATATTGTAACCTACGGCGACAGTCCTGAAAAAGTCGTGGAAGATGCATTGAAGAAAATCCCTTCGGCGGCCAGCAGTCTGGTGACCGTATATTTCGGCGCGGACGTTTCCGAATTGACTGCCCAGGAACTGTTAAACCGTTTGGAAAAAACCTTCCCCGATGCCGAATTTGAGCTTTATTACGGCGGCCAGCCTTTATATTACTATTTATTCTCAGTGGAGTAGGTGCAATTATGGCTGTTAAAATTGTAACGGACAGTACGGCGGACATACCGGACAAGCTAATCAGGGAATATGGTATCGGCGTTGTTCCGCTCAACATACATTTCGGGGATGAAGTCTTAAAAGACGGGGTTGACATTTGGAGCGAAGAGTTTTATCATCGCCTGAAAAATGAAGCGGTATTGCCGACCACATCCCAACCGGCGCCCGGCGAATTTTTAAGGGTCTATGAATCCATCGCAGAACCGGGCGATACGATTATTTCCATTCATATTTCCGGCGACATGAGCGGAACGGTGACGACGGCGAAACTTGCCGCCGACATGCTGGATAATAAATATAAGATATATGTCATTGACAGTCGGTATGTCTGTATGGCTCTGGGAATATTGGTGCTCCGTGCGGCGAAAATGGCCAAGAACGGTGCAGAGCCGCAGGCGATTGTGGCTGAAGTGGAACGGCTTTCGAAGGAACTTACCGTGTATTTCACAGTGAACAGCCTGGAATATTTGTCGCGCAACGGACGGATTGGCAAAGCCACCTCTTTCCTGGGGGGCTTGCTCAATATCAAGCCGTTACTGGGGATTGAAGACGGAGTGATTGTCCCTACGGAAAGAATCCGGGGCAATTTCAATAAAATCGCCACCGAACTGGTTGGCCGTTTTGTCGAACGTTTGGGAGAAAAGCCGGTGGAACTCTGGTGTGTTCATACTGAGATGCCTGAACTTGCGGAGACTTTGCGGGAGGAAGCGATGAAACGCCTGAATGTGGCGGAATGTCATATCGGGGTGATCGGGCCCATCGTCGGTGCTCATGCCGGTCCGTATATTGTCGGAATGATAGGGTTGCCGATGGAATGAGAGTAATTTCGGGAAAATACCGTGGCCGGACGATTCAGGGCCCAAAACACAAAGGGCTGCGGCCGACGGCTGATCGGGTCAAAGAAGCGTTGTTTAATATTATCGGTGCCCGGATCGACGGAGCCGCTTTTTTGGATCTTTTCGCGGGTACCGGCGGAGTCGGCATTGAAGCATTAAGCCGCGGCGCCCAAGCCGTGGTTTTTTCAGATGTGAATCCGCAGAGCATTAAATTGCTCCGGCAAAATCTGTCTTTCATCGATCCGGAAGATAACGTTCGGGTATTGCAGTTACGGGCTGAAAAAACCCTGGAGTTAATGGCCAAAGAAAAGCAGCAGTTTGATGTGATATTTGTGGATCCACCGTATGAGGCGGGACTGTTCGAAAAGACGGTCCGGGCCATCAAGGAATTGGATGTGTTAAAGGACGACGGCATTTTGGTGGTGGAGCATCCCAATAAAATAAGGGATTTCTTGGAGGAAGTGCCGTTTGTCCAATTGAGTACCCGGTCTTACGGGGACATAGCCTTGACTTTTTTGGCATATCCCCACGGGGATCATGATTCTTAATGTAGAATGGTAGGTAAAGGGAATGAAAGATTATTCAGTGACGACAGCGGTTTGCCCCGGAAGTTTTGACCCGGTGACCCGGGGACATCTGGATATTATCGAAAGGGCGGCTGAAGTTTTCCCCCGAGTTGTGGTGGGAGTTTTAGAAAACCCGAGCAAGAAGCCGTTGTTTTCCCTTGAGGAACGGGTGGAATTGATCCGAGCCGCCGTGAAGCACCTTCCCAATGTGGAAGTGGATTATTTCAGCGGGTTACTCATTGATTTTGTGCGAAAAGTGGAAGGTAATTTGATTATCAAGGGCTTGCGCGCCATCTCCGATTTTGAAATCGAATTTCAAATGGCGATGAACAATAAACGGATGGCCCCGGAGATCGAGACCATGTTTATGATGACCAAAAACGAATATTCATTTTTGAGTTCCAGCATGGTTAAGGAGATTGTCCGGTTCGGCGGAGACGTGAAGGACTTGGTCACCCCCGAAGTGGAGCAAGCGTTACGCCGTAAATATTTCGCATAACAGGAGATTAAAATGTCAAAAATGAATTTGCTGCTTTTGATCGAACGTTTACAGGAGATTGTCAATTCGAATTTCCAAATTGCCGGCAAAATTTTGGTGGATCGGGAAGAAATCGAGGAACTCATCGAAAAAATCCAGATTGCCCTTCCTGACGAAATTAAGCAGGCCGAATGGGTGAGCCGGGAAAAAGAACGTTATTTGCAGCAAGCCAATGAAGAAGCCCGAAAGATTATCAGTGAAGCCGAGGCCTATGCCGAAGAGCTGATTCGTCATGACCGAATCCTTGCCAAGGCGGAGGAGGAAGCAAACCGGATTATCCAAAATGCCAGGATGAATGCTGAAGAGATCGAAAATGAAGCCCGGGATTATGCCCAGCGCATTCTCGAACGCCTGGAAGAGAGTTTGGACCGGACGCTGAAAGTGGTCCGGCAAGGACGGGAAAGTTTGATGGAAGAAGAGGAAAGCGAAGAGTGAGATACATCAAACCGTTCTGGTGCGGTTTGGACTGACGAACGACGTTTCGGAGGATATGGATGGTTTCACGGATTAGAATTGCCCTGGACGGCCCGGCCGGTTCCGGAAAAAGTACGGTGGCCAAAGGCGTAGCCCAGAAGTTGAATTATATATATATCGATACCGGGGCCATGTACCGGGCGGTGACCTTAAAAGCATTGGAAAACCATATTCCCGTGGACGACCCGGAAAAGCTCACCCGCATGGTGCAAGATACCGAAATTGATCTCAGTTATGAACGGAAAGGGGACCAGTCGGTGCTCCATGTTTTCCTCGACGGACGGGACGTGAGCGAAGCGATTCGGGGATTGGAGGTTACGGCCAATGTTTCTCCTGTGGCTGCGGTGGCCGGGGTAAGACAAGCCCTGGTGGCCATGCAGCGCAAAATGGCTGAAAAAGGTGGCGTGGTGATGGACGGCCGGGATATCGGCACGGTGGTGCTGCCCCAGGCCGAACTGAAAGTCTTCTTGACGGCTTCCGTCGCTGAACGGGGACGGAGACGTTGGCTGGAACTGCGGGAAAAGAATATAGAGGTTGATCTGGCGGAGATTATTGAACAGATTGAGAAACGGGACTATTATGACAGCCATCGGGAAGTGGATCCGCTGCGCCGGGCTGAAGATGCTGTGTTGGTGGATACGACCGACATGACCAAAGAGGAAGTCATCGACTATATTGTGAAGCTGGCGTTGGAACGCGGTGCGCGGATTGAGACGGGTTGCAGCGACACCTGATGAGGAGTGCCGAAAATGGAGATTACCGTTGCCAAGACAGCGGGTTTTTGTTTTGGGGTTAAGCGGGCCTTGGAGTTGGTCCAGAGTTCATTGGAATCCGATGCCTCTCCCATATGCAGTTTGGGGCCGTTGATTCATAATCCGGCCGTTGTGGCGGAGTTGGAGTCCAAAGGGCTAAAAGTGGTCTCAGATATTAAGGATGTGAAGGAAGGACGAGTCGTCATCCGTTCTCACGGGGCCGGCCCCAGTATTTATGACTATGCTTCAGAACAAGGATTGGAATTGATCGATGCCACCTGTCCCTTTGTGAAAAATGTCCACGAACTGGCATTGATGTTGAAGAAAGAAGGCTATCAGGTGATTATCGTCGGCGAGAACGACCACGCCGAAGTCATCGGAGTGTTGGAAACCCTCTCCGGTGAGGCGTTGGTGGTGAATGACCCTCGCCAATTGGATTCAGCATATATCGAGTATAAAGTGGGGATTATCAGTCAGACCACCCAGGACATCGCCACATTTCAGCAGGTCGTGTCCGAAGTTCTTCCTAAGACCAAGGAATGCCGGATATTTAACACCATTTGTTTGGCGACGACCCAACGGCAGCAGGAAACGGCGCGGTTAAGCCAGGAAGTGGATTTGATGATCGTGGTCGGAGGGAAAAACTCGGCCAATACCAAACGGTTGGCGGAGATCAGCGCTCAGCACGGGACGCGGACCTATCAAGTGGAGTCTCCGGACGAACTTTCGCCCGAATGGTTCAAAGGCGTCCGCAAAGTCGGTGTGACAGCCGGAGCTTCGACTCCGGATCAACATATCACTGCAGTAATCCAGCAAATTCAAGCATTGGGAGGTACCGGTTGTGGTTGAGGAAACAAAAAGCGGGTTAGAAGCAACAGAGATGGAGACAGCATTCAACATGGAATTTGAGGATGATCGTTTTCGTACCGTCGAAGTCGGCCAGGTCATCGAGGCTAAAGTTATTTTAGTCCGGGATGATGAAGCCTATGTGGACATCGGCGGGAAATCGGATATGGTTATTCCTTTGAAAGAGCTTACGGCCGAAGCGGTATCTAGTGCCAAGGAAGTCGTTAAGCCCGGTGACATCATTAAAGTGATGGTGGTTAAGGCCGGGGGAGAAGACGGTGTGGTTCTGTCGAAACGCCGGGTCGATCAGGAAAAAGTGTGGGAAGAGTTGGCCAAGGACTTTGAGGCCGGAACGGTTTTAACGGCAACAGTCAAAGAAGCGGTCAAAGGTGGATTGAGCCTTTCGTTAAAAGGGATTCGCGCCTTTATGCCGGCTTCCCAGTCGAGCCTGGGATATCAGGCGGATTTATCCGAGTTGGTCGGCCAGGATGTCCAGGTTAAAATCATCGAGTTTAATGCAGCCAAACGTCGTGTTGTCGTATCCCGCCGCGTTGTGTTGGAAGAGTTGAAGCAAAAAGCGGAAGCCGAATTCTATGAAAAGGTTGAAGTCGGCCAGCGGATGCAGGGTAAAGTGACGCGTATCACTCCATTCGGCGCTTTTGTTGATCTGGGGGCCGGCGTGGAAGGCTTGATCCATATTTCCGAATTAAGCTGGCACCGGGTTAAATCCGTTGACGAAGTGTTGAAGGTCGGCCAAACGGTGGAGGTGGTCGTGATCAAGGTCGATGCCGAAAACAAGAAAATCTCCTTGTCCTTGAAACAGATTCAAACCCATCCGTGGGTAGAAGCCATTCAACAGTTCAGTGAAGGACAGGTGTGCACCGGCGAAGTGACCAAGTTGGAGCCCTTTGGCGCTTTTGTCCGGATTGCCCCGCATGTGGAAGGATTGGTTCACATTTCCCAAATCTCCGAGAAACGCATCGGCAAACCGGATGAAGTGCTGAAAGTCGGAGACCAAGTCACTGTGAAGATCCTCAGGATTGACTATGAAAACCGTAAAGTCTCCTTAAGCATCAAACAAGTGGCCAGCGACGCCCAGGAACAGGAGAAAGAGGCGTTTTTAGACGGGCAGGATGATCAACCCATCTCCCAAAATCTTGGGGAATTTTTCGAGAAATGATATTCGCTGAAAAATAAAATAAACCTCATCCGTCATTATCTTTCTTATTCCCGATTATAGGCATTGCCCTTCCGTATGGAAGGGCTTTTTATTTTGGTCCAATTGAAGCTTTATATTACCCGCCAGTTAATTCCAGTCGGAAAATGGCGGCATAAGCATATCGGAGTGAGGAAACGCTATGGGCTAAAGGAGGAGTAAAGATGACGGGAGTTGTGTTGCTAATTATTGTCAGTGCCTTGATTTTTCTAGGTTTGGCTGAACAGGTGCTGGACCGCCTTTATTTAAGCGATAAAGGCGGGTTGTTGGTGATTGGAGCCATGGTGGTGGGAAGTTTTATCGATATTCCTTTATGGCGCAATCCCGATGTCAGTTTAAATGTGGGCGGCGGTATCGTCCCTTTGGCTTTGGCCGTCTATGTCCTGACCAAAGCGGGTTCGGGAAAAGAGTGGATACGCTCGATCATCGGAATCGTCGTCACCACCGGCATTATTTACGGCGTCAGCAAGCTATATAAGTTCGATGTGAATCAAGGGGTGATTGATCCTCAATATTTGTGGGCCATCATCGCAGCCGTTGTGGCTTATGTTATCGGCCGTTCCCGCCGGTTGGCGTTTATCGTGTCTACCTTGGGCCTGCTGTTTATGGATGTGGCCAGGATCATCGAAGTCAATAGGCTGAACCTCAATTCGCCCACCCGGATTGGCGGTGCCGGGGCCTTTGACACCATTATCGTGGCCGGCGTGTTGGCGGTGCTGTTGGCGGAGATCGTCGGGGAAAGCCGGGAAGCGTTGCAGGGCGGTCCGTCGTCTGAAGGAAAGCCGGAGGCCTTGCGGGAAGCTTTAGACCATCCTCAGGTTGACAAAGGAAGGGAGGAGGAATGATCATGAAGAAATGCTGGACGGTTGTCGCTGTTTTCATATTAACGCTGGCGGTTTCCGGCAGCGCTCTCGGCCATCATGAACTGGACGGCAAATATGTGACTTTGGTCACAGACGACGGGAAGGTTATCTGCCGGACCGCCCATGAGGTGGTGGTCGGCGACCGGTATCTTGACAGCTCCGATCAGCTGTATGAAGTCTACCGGATTCGCGGAGACAAGGCTTTGTGTAAATTGGTGAAAGAACGGAATAAAGCCCTGTCCGGCGTCATTTCCTTTTTGAACTCGGTATGGAACGGCTCTTTGTTTAGGGCGGAGACGCAAAAAAAGGGGCCTGTCGGTATCTACCATACTCACTCGGATGAGTCGTATGCGCCGACGGACGGTGCTTCCAGTCACCGTGGGAACGGCGGCATCTTTAAGGTTGGCGAGGCCCTCCGTCAGGCCTTTGAGAAAGAAGGGATCAAAGCCATTCAACTTAAGACCGCACATGATCCCCATGATGCCATGGCGTATGACCGGTCCCGGCGGACTGCCGCCCAACTGTTGAAAGAAGGACCGTCGGTGCTGTTGGATGTCCATCGGGATGCGGTCCCCCGGGAAGAATATGCCACGGAAATCAACGGCCAGGGGGTCACCAAGGTCCAATTAGTGGTTGGCCGGGAGAATCCCAATTTCGATGCATGCAATCAGTTTGCCAAACAAATCAAAAAAGTGGTGGATCAGAAACATCCCGGGTTTATTAAAGGGATATTTTATGGAAAAGGCAAGTATAATCAGGATTTAACCCCACGGATGCTTCTGGTGGAGTTTGGTACCAATACCAACAGCCGGGAGTCGGCGGAACGGGCCGCCCAAAT
>JAKOSX010000051.1 GCA_029776595.1 Bacillota bacterium
AAAGTCGCCCACCGTAAAGGTGCCGGAACGCATGGCGTCCCCCGCCAGCAGAAGGATGAGGCCGGTTCCGAGATTGATGGCATTTTGAAAGACGGAGTTCAATAATTCGGTGAAAAGCCGGTCTTTAAGCACGGCTTTCCGCCGGTTTTCATTCAACGTTTCAAAATGTCGGGTGATATGTTGATTGGCATTGGCCACTTTGATGGCTTGGACGGAGTTGAAGATCTCCGCGATGGAGCCGATGACGATACCGGCGGCCCGACGACTGGCTCTGCGGTATTGCAGTGCTTTGTTGGAGGCCAGGTTGGCCAGGAAGACGACCAGGGCCAAGGGTAAAAAGACAAACAGGGTAATCCGGGCGTCGATGCGGGCCATCGTCCAGATGCCGACAGCGGCAAAAGCCGACAAACCGATGAGTTCGTTGACCCAACCGATATTGATCAAAATTTCCCGGATATCGCCCATGAGACGGCTAATGGCTTCGCCGGTGGTCCCGGACAATGCTTTGGCTCCCGGATGGCGGAAGATTTGGGCGATTAAGTTTTTACGCAGCAGGGATTCGCCGGAGAAACGAAATACGGAGTTGGTATAGACATCGGCTAACATCAATGACGCCCGGCCGAGCGTGGAGCCGACGATGAGGGCCAGCAATGTCCAAAGACCGGCTGATGCGGGGGCATTGTTGCTTAAAACGTTGAGGATTTCCCGGATGGCCAGCCCCGGAACCAGTTCCGCCAAAGACATAATGATATAGATGAGGGTATTGAGAAAAAACAGTCCGGGGCGGAATTGGATCAATTTTAACAAGCAATGCCAATTTTTCATGCCAAAACTTCCTCCAGTCCGGTGGCTAACAGGTGGTTGAAGTGAGAACCCGGTGTATGGATAAGATCGATGCGCTTACCGTATTCGCGAACCTTTCCGTCTTCTAAAATCAGGATTTTATCAACTTTCATAATGGTGCTTAACCGGTGGGCCACGATGATGCCGGTCCGGCCGGAAAGCAACTTATCTATAGCCTTTTCCATCAGGTGTTCAGTCGCCGGATCCAGCCTGGAAGAGGCTTCGTCCATGATGACCAGGCCGGGATTCCTCAGAAACACCCGGGAGAAGGCGAGTAACTGGGCTTCTCCGGCAGAGAGCCCGCCACCTCCGGTAAGAATGGTATCCAATCCGTGGGGCAACGATTGGAGCCAGGCGGTGAGGCCCACTTCTTCGAAAACCCGGTAAATTTGGTCGTCGGCAATATCGGGATTAAAGAAAGTCACATTATCCCGGACGGTAGCGTGAAACAACTGAACATCCTGGGTGACTAAACCAATTTTGTCGCGGAGATCCGCAATTCGGGTGGATTTGAGTTCGACGTTACCCAGGCGGATCATACCTCCGTTGTAGTCGTAGAGCCTGGTGAGAAGGCGGGTCACCGTCGTCTTGCCGCTGCCGGTTCTGCCGAGGATGCCCAGGGTTTCGCCGGGTTGTAAGTCAAAGGAAATCCCTTTGAGTACCAAATCATTGTCATCGGTATAACTGAATGACACCTGATCCCAGGTTACCGATAACGGGCCCCGGGGCAAGTCCGGGCCGTCACCGTCCCGGATTTCCGAACGCATGTGTAATAATTCCTGAACCCGTTGGATTCCGGCTCCGGCTTGCTGAAAATCTTCCATTTGCCGGGTGATCTGCATGATGGGCCGGTAAATCAAGTCGGTATAGATGACGAACAACACGATGGTTCCTATGGACCCTTTTCCGCTCCATGCCAGCAGGATGCCTATCCATAGAGCCAAAGCGATGCCGAAATAGTGGAGGGTGATGGCAGTCATCCGAATGGTGGTCGCATAGCAGTTAGCCCTAAGTTGCTTTTGGTTCCGGTGGCGCATGGCTTTGTACAAACCGAGCATGGTATGGGGAATGGCGCCGTTTCCTTTGATATCTTCCGTACCGGCCAGCCGTTCTTCAATGAAACCGGAGAGTTCAGCGCTGGCCTGTCGGGCTTCCCATTGATAGGTCATCATTTTTTTCCGCAACATCTGTACGGAAGTCAAAGTGATCACCACGAACAGTGTGATGGTCAAGCCGGCCCGGAAGTCTTCCAGATAGAGAAGGACCAGTACGCCGATGATGATGAGCATGTTTCCGAGTACCCGGATGGAGAATTGGGAGAAGAAATTGGCCAGGGAGGTCACGTCTTCATCGATCCGCTCGATCATTTCCCCCGGAGTATGGAGTTTGTGAAAGGCCAGGTCCAGCCCCAGACAATGGCTGACCAAATCCCGGCGTAGCATGTTGGTGGTGGTCCATCCCAGGTTTTCACCGACATAGGTGGCGCTGACCGACAAGGCTTGTTGGATGAGGGCGGCTCCCATGAAGGCGATGGCTGCCCAGAACAGGATGTTGGGGTCACCGCCCCGGGTGGCCGTATCGATAAAATAACGCATAATTTGCGGATTAATCAATTGACTGCCGATGCTGCCGAAAATTAAAACGGTGAGCAGCAAAACCATCCGGCCTTGGGGTTTGAGGTAGGCTTTTAATAAATGATAATAATCCCGGACCGGGATTTTGGCAGTTTTTTTCGACATCATCATTCGCTCCTTTACATCGAAGGCAGGCCGGATTTACCGGAAAAATTCGAGAAAGTCCATAGTAATTCGGAGGATTTCACAGCATTCCTGCTCCAAATTTAGGAAATATCGGATGACAATCAAATTTTCGGCAGAGACAAAGGCTTTTATTAGAAGAATTATACTCAATCAGGGTTTTTAAATCTGTACATTTTTTGTAAAAAAGTTCTTATATTTTATCAAGGATTAAAATGATAACGCCTATACTGATATTGTGACTACGGAGATCATCAAAACGTCGCGTTTGGTCAGCGCGTTGATGGGTTTGGATGTTCAAGTCAATAAAGCCATCACCGGAGAAAATGCCTTTGCTCATTCGTCCGGAATTCATCAGGATGGTTTATTGAAATCCCGCGAGGTCTAATCATTGCGTTTATCCGATACAAAAAGCCCGGGAATCCGGGCTTTTCGATTAAAGAAAGGATGATTGGCTTATCATTCCGCATATCGTTTTAAAGCAATACAGGCATTGGTTGATCCGAATCCAAAGGAATTGCTGAGGGCCACGCGGATATCGGCTTTCCGGGCCTGATTGGGAACATAGTCCAGGTCGCATGCCGGATCGGGGTTTTCATAGTTAATGGTGGGTGGAACGATCCGGTGATACAAGGCCAACGCCGTAAAGGCGGTTTCCACGCCGCCGGCAGCGCCCAACAGGTGGCCGGTCATGGATTTGGTGGAGCTAATCATCAGCTTCGAAGCATGTTCGCCAAAAGCCATTTTGATGGCGGCGGTTTCCGTGGCGTCATTGGCCGGCGTGGACGTGCCGTGGGCGTTGATATAGTCCACGTCTTCCGGCCGGAGGCCGGCGGAACGGATGGCCAATTGCATGCATTTGGCGGCGCCGGAACCATCGGGGACGGGCGCAGCAATATGGTAAGCGTCGCTGTTCATGCCGAAGCCGACGATTTCGGCGTAAATTTTGGCTCCGCGGGCTTTGGCGTGTTCTAATTCTTCCAGGATTAAGATTCCGGCGCCTTCGCTCATGACGAAACCGTCACGGTTGGCATCAAAGGGGCGGCTGGCCTTTTCGGGTTCATCATTGCGGGTGGAAAGGGCTTTCATGCTGTTAAATCCGGCAACAGCCAACGGCGTGATGGTGGATTCGGCGCCTCCGGTGATGATGGCATCCGCATCGCCCCGCTTAATGATGTGATAGGCTTCTCCGATGGAATGCGTTCCGGTGGCGCAGGCGGATACCGGCGAGAAGTTCGGGCCTTTGGCGCCGGTTCGGATGGAAATCTGGCCGGGAGCCAGATTGATCACGCAACCCGGAATAAAAAAGGCGGATACCCGGCCCGGACCGTGTTGGTTAAAGATGTTTTCATTATGGCTTAAGGTTTCAAGGCCACCCATGCCGGAGCCCACGACCACTCCGATCCGCTCTGCGTTCTCCGGGGTGATTTTCAGGCCGGAGTCCGCCAGCGCTTCCTCCGAGGCGGCGATGGCGAGATGCATAAAACGATCCATCTTTTTGATCTCTTTTTTCTCAATGAAGTCCGCAGGATCAAAGTTTTTTACCTCGCCGGCGATACGCGTGTCGAACCGGGACGTGTCAAAACGGGTGATGGGGCCGATGCCCGAACGGCCGTTGACGGCGGCTTCCCAGTTGGCAGCGGTGGTAAGGCCCAGGGGGCTGATCATCCCGATACCGGTAATGACGACTCTTCTTTCCATTATGATCACCTACTTTGTTTAAAGTTGTTTGTTAATGGTGGCTATCACTTTGCGGAAGATTTTGATCTCTTCGGCGGAGAGGGCGGACTGGAGTCTATTGTCCAGTTCTTCCACTAAAGCGTGAATGGTTTGCCGGGCTTCGATGCCTTTTTGCGTCAAAAAGATGAGGATACCCCGGCGGTCGCTGGGGTCTCGCTGTCTTTCGACGAGGCCTTGCTTTTCCAAGCGATCCAAAAGTCCGGTCATGCTTGAATTCTCGAGGTCAAGGCTTTTGGCGAGAAAACGGGGGTTTTTGCCGCTGCCGGGCGGTATTTCCAAAAGAAGCAATGCCTTTTGGACGGTTAAGTCGTATTTGGAAAGCAGCTGATTATAATACCGAGACAGCTTTTGCCAGGTGTTTTTTAGTAAGAGGCAAAAAAGGGGAGGGATATGGCCTTCCACAGAGTCACCTTCTTCTCAAATAGTTCGCATACGAAATATTCGGACACGAAAAATATACCATATGGTGAGGACGGAGTCAACGTTATACCAAATGAAAACGGCCGGATGCTCCGGCCGCGATAAACCCTTATGTATGAAATGTATCAGAAGATGAATTGAAATAATAAGGCCATCAGATAACCGATAAGACCGCAAATAGGAAAGGTCAATATCCAGGCGGTCACCAATTCGCCGACAACCGGCCAGCGAATGGAGGAAATCCGGTTGGCTGCGCTGACTCCCATGAGTGAGGTGTTGATGGTATGGGTGGTACTCAAGGGGACGCCGAGGCTTGAGGCGAGCAAGATGGATCCTGCGGCCGA
This sequence comes from Bacillota bacterium, assembly GCA_029776595.1. Classification (GTDB taxonomy): domain Bacteria; phylum Bacillota; class UBA4882; order UBA8346; family UBA8346; genus JAKOSX01. The sequence continues at coordinate 5,105 of JAKOSX010000051.1, forward strand.
GGTTTGAGCGGCAAAGCCTTGGTAAGGCTCAATTTTAACCATCTTTTGCCCCATGGTTTTAATGATTTTCCAGCCGCCGGTGGAAGTGCCGAGGCCCATGATGAGAGAACAGATGACAATGGTCAGGGGATGGACGTGAAATTCCGGGATGGCTCCGCCTAAAACCAACGCCAGAGTAAACATACCGATGAATTTTTGTCCGTCATTGCTGCCGTGGCTTAAGGCCATGGCGCCGGCAGAGATGATTTGGAGCCAGGAGAAGAGTTTTTGGCCGACGTGGCGGGACATCCGTACACAAAGTTTCCGGATGAGCCAGGCGATGAACCAGCCGCCGAAAAAGCCAAGTATGGTGGAGAAGACTAGGCCGGTCAATACTTTAACCCATCCGGACCATAACAGGACCGAGGGGCCGGCAGTGGCCAGTCCGGCGCCGGCCAATCCTGCAACCAAAGCATGGCTTTCGCTGGTGGGTAATCCAAAATACCAGGCGATGATGGACCAAACTACGATGCCAACCATGGCCGCGCCGACGGTGATCAGGTTGATGGCTTCCGGTTTAACGATGCCGGTACCGATGGTTTTGGCAACCTCCGCACCGAAGAAAGCGCCGATAGTGTTACAGATGGTAGCCATGATAACAGCTGTTTTGGGTGTCAAAACCCGGGTGGATACGACCGTTGCAATGGAATTGGGGGAATCTGTCCAACCGTTAATGAATTCGGCAGCTAAAATCAGACACAAGACGATGATCAGGCCGATACCGAGCATGGTTTTCCTCCGTTTATGAATGTTTCGTGATAATGCCTTCGACGATATTCGCTACATCTTCACAGGCATCCAAGGTGTTTTCCAAGTATTCGAAGATCTCTTTCCATTTGATGACTTCAAGAGGGTTGGGTTCGGATGCGAACAGATCGCTGATGGCTTTTCTGAACACCACGTCGCCTTCATCTTCAATCCGGTTGACTTCAATAATTTTTTCTTTCAAAGCCGGCGTGGCTTTCATATGCGGCAATTCGTTCATAAGGCTTTCCAGCTCGTTGGTGGCTTGGACGATCATCTTCACCAAGACTTTGGCCTCATCGCGCATGGAGGTGACATTCAACATGCTGAACCGGTGGGCGGTGGATTCGATAGCATCGGTAATATTGTCGATTTCCTTGGCAATCAAGAAAATGTCTTCGCGATCAATGGGGGTAATGAACGATTTATTAAGTTGGTTGAGGATCCGATGGACTTGGTTGTCGCATTCATGTTCAATGTCTTCGATTTCCCGGACTTGGCTGTGGATGTCCGTGAAATTGTCGGTTAATTGTTCCAATTTTCGGGCTGCGGAACAGGTTGCCCGGGCGGTTTCGACAAACAAGTCAAAGAATGAAGGTTCTTTTTTTCCTATTTTAAACATTGTTTTCCCTGCCTTTTTTCATAAGAATCGATGACAAAAAAAAACAGATCTCCACATGATAATAATACCATTACCCGCGAGTGTTTGTCTCTTAACAATATATTAACAGATGTAGGTTTTCTTAAATCATTCTTAATAATCCTTAAACTATTTTCAAATTGTCCTGATGAGCTTGTCTGTAGGTCGAAGAGCATATTTTCCCAAGTTATTGGGAAAACTTAGATAATCCCTGAAGGGAATTTCGGTAGGAGGCGGCTAGGATTGATCGTAAAGAAAGGATGGCTGTTGACGATTTGTGGCATCCTTTGTTTTATGGCCGGTATACGGCCGGCAGAAGCTTTTTCCATTGATGCCAAAGCGGCTGTTTTGATGGAGCCGGTTTCGGGAAAGGTCTTATATGCCCAAAATGAACATGAACGTCTGCCGCCCGCCAGTGTAACCAAAGTGATGTCCATGTTGCTGATTATGGAGGCGGTGGATTCCGGCAGGATCGGATGGGAGGAAAAGATCATCACTTCAACAACGGCTGCGGGTATGGGCGGTTCTCAGATTTATCTTAAAGAAGGCGAAGAAATGAC
>JAKOSX010000052.1 GCA_029776595.1 Bacillota bacterium
GAGATCATTCAATTGCTCCAAACAAAATTCCAAACTCCGCTCATTCAAATTGGCCAGGTGATAATCACCGGAACCGCCGGCAATGATTTTCAAGCCGAGAGGGCCTCGGGTGATCACATCTTCAATCCGTTTTTCGCCGCTTAACACTTGTCCCAAATGATACCTGGGGACCAGCCCCATCATCATGTCCACATTGGCCATGCCCAAATCGGCATCCACCAGTACAACGCGGCTCCCCAGCTTCAACAAGGCAATGCTCAAATTGACGGAAAGATTGGTCTTTCCGACGCCTCCTTTGCCGCTGGTAATAACGATTACCCGGGCCGATTGCGTTTGGGTTTGGTTCTTTACGAGCTCGCGTAAACGTTCAGCCTGATCAACCATGCATTATCCCCTTAAATAATTCCGTGACTAATTTTTGTGGTTGAGCCATTTCAATATCATCTGGAACGTTCTGACCGATGGTCAGATAAGAGATGGGCCGTCTCACCTTCCAGGCCAAACTGACAACGGGCCCCAGACAACTGGTTTCATCCAGTTTGGTGAAGACCAAATGCGTATAAGCTATCTTCGAAAACTTGTCTTCAATAGCCACCATATCCCGCCATTGGGTCGTCGCACTGAGCACCAATAAAATTTCGGAAATTTTGTCATTGGTCAAAAAACGGTGCAACTCATCCATCATCATCTGATTATGCGGGCTCCGGCCCGCTGTATCGATTAAAATCACGTCGCAGTCCTGTAAATTTTGGAGCGCCAGATCCAGATCGGAAGGGGTATACACCACTTCCACCGGAAGATTCATAATATCGCCATAGGTCTTTAAATGCTCCACTGCCGCTATCCGGTAAGTATCAATGGTAATCAATCCGACTTTTCGGCCCTGAAACAGATTGATATGGGCCGCCAGTTTCGCAATGGTCGTCGTTTTACCGACCCCTGTCGCCCCGATCAGCGCCGCGACGTTCGGTTTTCCGCCGTCCAGCTTCAAAGGTTCCGAAAACATCAAATCCGCCATTAACCGTTGTTGGCAATAGTCAAGGACGGCCGAACGAGGCGTCGATTCATTCATCGTTTCCGGCAAGCCGTCGACCAAGTATTCCACCAGTTCTTGGGCTAAACCGGCATCCGTAAGCCACCGGCGCAGAGAACCGCGGAACCCCGCTTCCGATGCCGCCGGTTGTACCGCCTCCTCCTCCGGCCGGGCCTGCGGTTTTTGGGCAACTTGACGGATTAACTCCTTCATCTCGGCGATCTCTTCCCGGAGCGAATTGAGTTCCGGTTCTACGTTGGCCGTTGCGGTCACCGCAGTCATGGAAGGCGCCGGAGCCACCGTAGCAGCCGGGGCCGCCGAAGGGGCCAAGGCCACCGATGCCGCCGTTTCTTTAATTACCGGGCGTTCGTTGATGATCCGGCCCTTGACGGAAGGCTCCCGGTGTAGCGGAAGCGGCTGAAATTTCCCGGAATTTACGGAAACGTCCGGTTCCTCGTCCCTTTCGGCAGACTGGAACCCATCATTCTGGGGAAGCTTCGGTTTCTCATCCACCGCCGCGATGACTTCCACCCGCCGATGGCCGAACAAACCTAAAAATCCGCCTTCTTTGAAAGGCTTGGTATGCAAAATAATGGCATCCCGGCCCAGATCGTTTTTGACTCTGGCAATCGCTTCTTGAATGGAATCCGCTACATATCGTTTAACCCTCATTGAACACCATCCACCACTCCAATAGCTTGAACTTCGGCTTCAGCTACTAATTCATTATAGGACAAGACCATCAATTTTGTCGAAAGCCGCTCGACAATACGCCGGAAAGTCAGACGGATCGCCGGCGAGCACAGGATAACCGGCTGATAACCGGAAGCCGTCACTTGTTGAATCAAATTGCCCAATTGTTTATATATACTTTGAATCAAATTGGGATCAATGGAATAACCCGGCGCGACTTTCGCGTCTTCTTGGGCTTTCATGATCATCTGCTCCAAACGGGGATCAATGGTGATCACCCGCACCACGCCGTCATCGGACTGGACCATTTTCGTAATCTGCCGGGCCAGGGACTGGCGGACGAACTCCGTCAACATATCGATGTCCTTGGTCATCGGCGCATAATCCGCCAATGTCTCCAAGATCGTCACCAAATTGCGGATGGGAATACCCTCTTTAAGCAAATTCACCAAAACTTTTTGAATTTCGCCGATAGTCATTAAATTGGGTATCAATTCGGAGACGACCACATTGTATTCTTCCTTGATATTGTCGATCAACGCCTGAACTTCCTGGCGGCCCAACAATTCATAAGCTCTGGACTTGATGACTTCCGTCAAGTGGGTAGCCAATATCGACGGCGGATCGACCACCGTATATCCGGCAAGTTCCGCCGTTTCCCGCTGCGTATCAGTGATCCACAATGCCGGAAGCCCAAATGCCGGTTCCGTAGTGGGAATCCCGTCGATTTTCTGGGAAACGATCCCCGGATCCATGGCCAAATAATAATTGGGAATAATTTCGCCTTTGGCCACCTCAATCCCTTTGATCTTAATCACATAGTGGGTCGGTTCTAATTGCATATTATCGCGAATCCGTATCGGGGGCAATATCATCCCCAGTTCCAAAGCGGTCTGCCGCCGGATCATGGATACCCGGTCGAACAAATCTCCGCCCTGAGCCGGATCAACCAGCGGGATTAAGCGATAGCCGATCTCCAGCTCCATCGCTTCCACCTGCAACAGGGCAGCCACATTCTCCGGTTTTTTCACTTCCTCCTGAGCGACAGACTTCTCTTCGGCGGCGGCCCGGCTTTGGGCCTCCGCCATTTGCTTGAGCGTATATCCGAAAAACCCGATGATAGCCGCAAGGATAAAGAAGGGAATCGTCGGCATCCCCGGAATGATAGCCAGCAAGGCAAATACACCGGCGACGATCATGAAAATTTTGGGATACGCCAACAATTGCTGAGTTAAGTCCGAACCCAGGTTATCTTCGGAAGCGGACCGGGTGACCAAAATACCGGTAGCGGTGGAGATGAGCAACGCCGGCACCTGAGTGACCAAACCGTCGCCGATGGTCAATAATGCGAAGGTTTGCAGAGCTTCCAGCAGCCCAATATTTTTCTGCAAGGCACCAATGGCAATTCCGCCCACCAGATTGACGACGGTAATCATAATTCCGGCAATCGCATCGCCCTTCACGAACTTACTGGCACCGTCCATGGCCCCGTAGAAATCCGCTTCCCGCTCTATTTCGCGGCGACGGGCACGGGCTTCGGTCTCATTGATCAATCCGGCGTTGAGATCCGCGTCAATGCTCATCTGCTTGCCCGGCATGGCATCCAAGGTAAACCGGGCGGCCACTTCGGCAACCCGCTCTGAACCTTTGGTGATCACCATAAACTGAATGATGGTGAAGATGACAAACATAACGAAGCCGACGATATAATTGCTTCCTGCCACCACATTTCCGAAAGCGTCGATGACCGAACCCGCCTGGGCATGGAGCAAAATTGAGCGGGTTGAGGAAACGTTCAATCCCAACCGATACAAAGTGGTAATCAACAGTAACGAAGGAAACGCCGAAAATTCCAAACTCCTCCGGACATACATCGTCAGGAGAAGTATCGCAAAAGCGACACAAATATTGATAAGAATCAGAAAGTCCAGCATCCATGGGGGCAACGGGACGATAAACATGATCAATACGACGACAATCGCCCCGATGACCGTCATTTCGCCGTTTTTCAATAATTGACCGTTTAATGCTATATTATTTGACTGAGCCATTCTTTCTCCCTATCGTTTGATTCCGTAAATCCATCTTTACACAAAAATATACACTTAGTATATCGGCACAATCAACTGAAGA
>JAKOSX010000053.1 GCA_029776595.1 Bacillota bacterium
CGCGTTTAAGGTATTGCAAGGATTGAGCCATCAGCTTCCTGAGATTCGGAAGGATTTATTCGCCAATCTGGATTTGGTCGCTTTCGGGACGGTAGCGGATATCGTCCCATTGTTGGATGAGAACCGGGTATTGGTGAAATACGGGTTGGAGCGGCTGAATAACACCGACAATATCGGCTTGAAGGCCCTCATTGACGTGGCCGGGCTGCGGGGGCGGGAGATCAATCCCGGACATATCGGATATATTCTGGCACCGCGGATCAATGCTGCCGGGCGCATGGGGAACTCCAGCATCGGGGTGAAGCTCTTTTTGAGCAAAGATCCGCTTCAAGCTTTGGAGTATGCCCGGAGCCTCGAAAAAGAGAATATCAATCGCCAGGAGATTGAGACGACGGTGCTGGAAGAAGCCCAGGCCCAAATTGAGGCCGATCCCTCCTGGAATTCGGAACATGCCCTCGTATTGGCCGGCGAAGGCTGGCATCTGGGCGTTATCGGAATCGTAGCATCCAAACTGGTGGATCTTTATCATAAACCCGTCATATTAATCGGATGGGACGGAGACGAAGGCCGGGGGTCCGGCCGAAGCATTGACGGCTTTAATCTGTTCGATGCCATTGAAAACTGCAGTGAGTACTTGATCCGTTTCGGAGGTCATGAATTTGCGGCCGGACTGTCAGTCACCCGTGAGACGTTTCCCGGGTTTCGCAAGGCTTTTTTGGAGCTGGCCAAGAATCGCTTGACGCCGGCGGATTTGCAACCGGTTTTGAGAATTGAAAGTATGATCGATTTGAGCCATACCACCCTCGAACTGGCCAGGGAGTTGACCCGATTAGCGCCCTGCGGCCCCAGCAATCCAACGCCCGTCTTGGGCTGTAAAGCCATTAGCTTGGTGGATTATCGCAGTGTCGGCGAGAATGGCAAACATCTCAAGGTTAAAGTCAGCGATTCCCGAACGGTCCGGGAAGGAATCGGGTTCAATTTGGGCGCCATTTATGAAGAGCTGTCGACTGCCAAAGAAGTGGATGTAGCCTTTTCTCTGGAAGAAAACGTTTGGAACGGGACGTCTTCAGTACAATTGAATTTGAAAGATGTGCGTGTTGCAGGTGAACAGATAAAGCAGGTGAGTTGATGACCATTGATGAACTGTTGGGCAAAATAAAGGCAACGAAACCCGATGTTGACGAAGGCCCGATCCGGGCTGCGTATGAGTTTGCGGCTGAAGCGCACCGAGGTCAAAAAAGAGACTCCGGTGAGGATTTTATCCAGCATCCGTTGGAAGTGGCGGCCATTGTATTCGACTTGGGCATGGACACCACATCGGTGGTGGCCGCTTTACTCCACGATGTGGTGGAGGATACCGAGGCCGAACTGGAAGAAATTAACCGCCGTTTTGGCCCGGATGTGGCCATGCTGGTCGACGGGGTCACCAAATTGACCCGTTTGAACTTCCAAACCCAGCAAGAGCAGCAAATGGAGAACTTGCGAAAAATGTTCCTGGCAATGACGCAAGATCTCCGGGTGATCATCATCAAGCTGGCGGATCGGCTTCATAATATGCGGACGTTAAAGGCTTTGCCGGAAGAACGGCAAAAAAGGATAGCCAAGGAGACATTGGAGATCTATGCTCCCCTGACCCATCGGCTGGGGATGTGGAAGATCAAGTGGGAGCTGGAGGACTTGGCTCTGCGGTATCTGGATCCGGAAGCTTATTATGACTTGGTTCAGAAGGTTGGCCAAAAACGCCAGGAGCGGGAGGGCTTTGTCCGTTCAGTGGAGCAGACGCTGGCCAATGCTTTGAAAGAGACCAACATCAACGCGGAGATCCAGGGTCGGCCCAAACATTTTTACAGTATCTATCATAAAATGCAAAATCAAGGCAAGACCTTTGGCGAAATCTATGATCTGCTGGGGATCCGGGTCATTGTGGATACGGTTCAGGACTGTTATGAGGTGCTGGGCATCGTCCATACCTTATGGAAACCGATTCCGGGACGTTTCAAAGATTATGTGGCCATGCCCAAATCCAATATGTATCAGTCCTTGCATACGACGGTCATCGGTCCGGAAGGCGAGCCTTTCGAGGTGCAAATTCGAACCCGGGAGATGCACCAGATCGCGGAGTACGGTATCGCGGCCCATTGGATTTATAAGGAGAACGGGCCCAATGATAAAGATCTTCGGGAAAAGATCGCCTGGTTGCGGCATCTCATCGAATGGCAAGGCGAGATGAAAGATTCGGAAGAGTTTATGGAAACTCTGCGCATCGGCCTGTTTATGGATGAGGTGTTTGTGTTCACGCCTCGGGGCGATGTGAAGAATTTGCCGGCCGGTTCCACGCCGGTTGATTTTGCGTATAGTGTCCATACTGCGTTAGGCCATCAGTGTACCGGCGCCAAAGTGAACGGCCGTCTGGTTCCGCTGGACTATCAATTGAAAAACGGGGACATCGTCCAAATTATCAGTTCCAAACAGTCGGCGGGTCCAAGCCGGGATTGGCTGCAGTTCGTGAAAACGTCCAAGGCTAAAAACCGGATTCGCCAGTGGCTGCGGGAACAAAACCGGGAAGAAAACATTCAGATCGGCCGGGAAATGTTGGAGAGGGAACTCCGTAAGCAGGGGATGGATGTCCAGGAAAACCTGCGCCAGGAAGTATTACTGGACGGTGCGAAAAAACTTGGGTTCAATAATACGGACGATTTATTGGCCGCCATTGGCGATCTTAAAGTCACGCCGGCTATGTTTATCGGGAAGATAGCGGGGGAAAAAGAGCCTGTCCGACAGGTTCCGGTCCGGACGGAAAGCGAGGATAAACGGAAAAACCGCAAACCCAGTTTTGGTGTGACTGTCCGGGGCGTGGACAATTTGCTGATTCGTTTTTCGAAATGCTGTAACCCGGTGCCCGGAGACGAGATTATCGGCTTTATTACCCGGGGAAAGGGAGTGTCCATTCACCGCAGCGACTGTATTAACCTGGTCAACGAAGATAAGGAACGCATCATCGAAGTGGCCTGGGATAAAGATTATCAAGGGACATATCCGGTGGACTTCGAAATCGTGGGCACGGATCGGGTGAATCTTTTGGCCGATGTGATGAACGCCATTTCGGAAATGAAATTGTATTTGAATGCCGCGAAAGCGAGAAATAAGAAAGGGACGGCATATATCAACCTTACGTTGGAGATCGCCAACTCCGAGCAGATCCGGCATATTTGCAATCGGATCAAGAAGGTTGAAGGGATCCAGGATGTTTATCGGGTCAGCCGTTTGGTGCGATAATGAGAGTGTTAGTTCAGCGGGTGCGATGGGCCCGGGTTCGGGTGTCCGGTGAAATTGTCGGGCAGATCGACGAAGGACTGCTGGTCTTTCTGGGGGTGGGGAATTCCGACACTCTGGATGACTTGCAGTATCTGGCGGAAAAAATCGTCCATTTGCGGATTTTTGCCGACGAAGCCGGGAAAATGAACTTGTCGCTGAAAGATCGGGTCCTACCCATCCTTGTGGTTTCCCAATTTACGCTTTATGCCGATTGCCGGAAGGGCCGGCGCCCGTTTTTCGGTGAGGCCGCTCCTCCCGATAAAGCGGTTGAAATGTATCAACGGTTTTGTGATGCTCTGCAAAATCACGGAGTTCATGTGGAAAAGGGCGTTTTTCAGGCCCATATGGAAGTGGAATTGTGTAACGACGGTCCGGTAACCATTTGGCTTGATAGCGGAGAAAAGTAAGTCAAAAAGGGTATGCAATACACGGTGTACAGTTCACAGCGTATTTAAGGCGCGAGGCATGAGGCGTGAGGCACGAGTTGAATTGACGGTTTACAGTTGGCAGTGGACGGTTATTTCACAGTAAAACAGTTGACAATGTGACAATTGACAGTTAGGTGAAATGTGAAACGGACAGTACCAAATATGAAAAAAAGATAACTGGGAACTGACAATCCAGAACCCAGAACCTCTGTAACCACGCGAAATCCGAAATGTCCTCTCCTAAACCCGTGAACTGTGTGTACTGTGAACCGTGCGTTAAAAACTTAACCTGAAATGATTGATAGCGGGAATGGCCTGCTTTTTTTATTGCCTTTTTCCGGTAAATGACGGAGATTGACGGCGTTTATCCATTTTTTTGCTGTGGTTCGGTTTAATACGTTAAAAAATAGGTCCATAACCGGTTTTGTTTGGAAAATAACGGAAAATTTATGAAGGATTTGTCTGTGCTGTCGCGAAGGAGTAGTGGTAAATAGGGGGAATGGAAAGTCGTCAGCCATGTGTGTGCATTGTGAACTGCCAACCGTCAACTATAAAGAGGGGGTACCGATGAAACGTAAAAACTTGCCGGGTCAGTTAACATTGGAATTGGACTGGGGACTGATCCAATGGGTAGACAGCACCGGAGAATCCCTGGAGTTTTATGAAAAATCGGCTGCCAGTTTGTACCGGAAACCTCCCAATCTGTTGCCGCCCAATCCGTTATTGGAAGAGATCGTCTGGCCTAACAGCAATAATTCGGTTTAACCGGTTTGGGCCCGTTTTGACCGCTTTTTGGGGGCCGGCGGGTTGGATTTTTCGGTTGCGGCGATGCTGGCCCGAAGCGCTTCCATGAGATCGATGATCTTGCCTGTCTCCTGCTGGGGAGTCTGGGTTACTTCGCCGCCGGCTATTTTAGCCCGGATAATTTCCAGCAATGATTCCCGATAGGTGTCGGTATATTTGGAAGCGTCGAAATGGCTGGAAAGGTTTTGAATAAGATTGGTCGCCATTTGAATTTCATTTTCATGGAGTTTGGGCTCTGTCTGCACGCCGGTGAGTTCTGCCGTGGATCGGATTTCATCAGGATAAAAGATGGTGGTCATCACCAGGACATTTTGATAAACCCTAAGCACAACCAAGGTTTCTTTTGAGCGAATCGTTACCCGGGCGACAGCGATTTTCCCCGTGTCCTGCATGGCTTTTTTTAAGAGGGCGTAAGCTTTTTCCCCACCCGGACTGGGTTCGAGATAATAGCTTTTCTCAAAATAGATGGGATCGATTTCAACCAGATCGACAAAATCCATGATATCAATGGTTTTATTGTGTTCATCGGGAATTTTCTCAAAATCTTCATCTTTAAGAATGACGTATTGGCCTTTTTGATATTCGTACCCCCGGACGATCTCCTCCTGAGGCACTTCGATATTGCAATGGGGACAACGGCGTTCGTATTTGATGGGAGTGCCGCATTTCTCGTGGAGATAATTGAAGCGGATGGTTTTCTGTTCCGTGGCGGTATAAAGTTTAACCGGCACGTTCACGAGGCCGAAACTGATTGCACCTTTCCACAGCGTACGCACTTGGGGTCACCTCGGAAGTAGTATGACCGCGGAGGGAAAAACCATACGAAAAAAGGAATAAAAAAACACCCTTGCGGGTGTTTTATGCTGATAAGGATGTTTCCACCGATTCAGGAATACCCCGTCGCACCACCATTTGGTTGACACGACTCGGTTGAAGGACTTCTTTCAGGAAGTCGATGGCTTTTTGAGTTTTGCCGCCGCCGCAGGTAAATACATCGATGGCTGCATAACCGTGTTCCGGATAGGTGTGGATGGAAATATGGCTTTCGGATAAAAGGAGCAAGCCAGTGAATCCTTGAGGCGAAAACTTATAGGATTCTTCGCCTAAAACGGTCATTTGGGCATTCTTTGCCGCCTGACGTAAATAATCCATGAGTAACTGTTCATCATCGAGCTTTTCGAACTGGCAACCCCAAAAGTCCGCCAGAACGTGAGCACCTACAGTATCAAAATCTTGCATTCCCCTCACCTCTCGTAGTAATCATTTTCTTGGTAGGAAGAACGTTTGACCCATAAGCACCCTGATTTCCCTTTACCCGATGATGCACTGCGGCTCACCTCGGGATATATGTTAGATCAGGAGATATTCAGTTGAAAAAAGGTTTCACGCTCCCTAATGTTTTTAAAAACAAGGTAATAATATCAAAAGCACCCCCCCTTGTCAATATGATCCATCGACTAAATATTGTAAAAAAATGTGGATGTTTTATGTGGTGAGAAAAGATGTCGGAGTAAAAGGATATTGCTCTGGTGAAGGCGAATGATCCAAAGAAATCAGATGGGAGACACAGCTTATGAATGCAGAGATCATTTGTATCGGTACGGAATTGTTGCTGGGACAGACGGTGGATATCAATTCGGCTTATTTGGCCCGGGAATTGGCTGATCTAGGGATAAACCTCTTTCATAAGTCGACAGTCGGCGATAACTTGGGGCGGATCGTACCGCTGCTTAGGCAGGCTTGGAATCGCTCGGATCTGGTTATTCTCTCCGGCGGCCTGGGGCCGACCCAGGATGACCTGACCCGGGAAGCTGTTGCCGAGCTGTTGGGGGAACCCCTGGAGTTTCGGGAAGAGGCTTGGGAAGAGATCGTCACTTATTTTAAAAAGATTGGCCGACCTCTCCCGGAAAGCAACCGGCGCCAAGCCATGTTTCCGGCATCGGCTCGGGTATTGCCCAACCGTTTAGGGACGGCTCCCGGTTTATTGGTGGAATCCGCCGGGAAATATCTGTTCGCTTTCCCCGGCGTCCCCCGGGAATTAATAGGATTATGGGAGGAACAAGCCCGTCCCTTTTTGAAGCGGATATTAACCGAAACCGGCCATCCGGTGTTGACGTCCAAGATGGTCCGGATGATCGGCATCGGTGAATCGGCCATGGAAGAGCGGGTAATGGATTTGATCCGACATCAAACCAACCCCACCATTGCGCTGTATGTAGGGAAGGGTGACGTATTGCTGAGAATTACTGCCCGTGGGGATTCGGAAGCCGATAATCTCCGCCGGATCGATGCCCTGTATCAACAGATCCGGGAACGTCTGGGAGAATATATTTACGGCACCGATGAGGAGACGTTGGAGGAGGTTGTCGGCAGGCAGTTGCTGGCGAGAGGTTGGACTCTGGCCACGGCGGAATCGTGCACCGGAGGTTTGATTGGTCATCGGCTGACGCTTGTCCCGGGAAGTTCCTCATACTACTTGGGTGGAGTGATCAGTTACAGCAATCAATTGAAAACCCAATTACTTCAGGTTCCGGAAGCGATCCTTCGCGAACATGGGGCGGTAAGTGAAGCGACGGCCAAGGCCATGGCCGAAGGGGTCCGGCGGTTGACCGGAGCCGATGTCGGAATCGGGGTTACCGGAATTGCCGGCCCGGGCGGCGGAACGGAGACGAAGCCGGTAGGATTGGTCTATTACAGTGTGGCTCTGCCTGAACGTACCGTTGTGGAGCATCGTGTCTTCCCTTATAACCGCGAGGGAAACAAAGAAGCAGCCGCTCAGGCGGTTTTGGGCTTGCTCTGGAAGACGCTCAGATAGGGGGATTTATCGGTGCGCTTATTTATCGGCGTTTGGCCGAGCCGGGAAATGGTTGCTGAAGTTCAGGAATTTATTCGATCCGCTGCGTCGGGGAGCACCGGGCTGCGCTGGGTTCCTCCGGAAAATCTCCATTTTACGCTGAGATTTTTGGGAGAAGTTGCCGACGAACGGGTGGCCGGACTGACCGAGGAATTGCAACAGGCCGCCACGGGCTGTCGTCCTTTTCCGCTGACTCTTGGGAAGACTGGTTTTTTCCCCAATGTTCACTCACCCCGGGTCGTTTGGCTTGGTGTGGAACACGGCACAAAAGAGCTGGCGCACTTGGCGGCCATGGTTCAAACGGTCGGTTCGGAATGGGGGTTGGAGCCTTCCGGTCAACGGTTTCAACCGCATTTGACCATTGCCCGTGTGGCGCGCGGAGCCTTGCCCATGTTTGTACCGGGTAAAGAACCTCGTTTTCAGAGTACAACGACGGTGACTTCGTTTTCGTTGATTGAAAGCAGGTTGCAACCGGGAGGTTCGGTGTATCGAAGCATTGCCGATTTTGTTTTCCCCGAAGACCGGCCGATTGACAGTTAGGATATACTTTGATATACTAAATAGAACATATGTTTGGTTGATGGGAGGCTGTGACCGTGTCCAATAAAGAAAAAGCATTAGAAGTTGCCTTGCTCCAAATTGAGAAGCAATTTGGGAAAGGTTCTATCATGAAACTGGGAGAAGCTGCAGACAAATTAAATATTGAAGTGATTCCCACCGGGGCTCTTTCGTTGGATTTGGCCCTAGGGGTGGGAGGTGTTCCCCGGGGGAGGATTATCGAGATTTATGGCCCGGAGTCATCCGGTAAAACGACGGTGGCTTTGCATATGGTGGCTGAGGCACAGCGGATGGGAGGCATCGGGGCATTCATCGACGCCGAGCACGCATTGGATCCGCTGTATGCCAAAAAATTGGGAGTCGATATCGATAATTTGCTTATTTCTCAGCCGGATAACGGCGAACAGGCGCTGGAAATAACCGAAGCTTTAGTGCGAAGCGGCGCCGTGGATGTGATCGTCATCGACTCGGTCGCAGCGTTAACGCCTCAGGCTGAAATCGAAGGCGAGATGGGCGATTCGCATGTAGGCTTGCAGGCCCGGCTCATGTCCCAGGCCTTGCGCAAATTGACCGCGGTTATCAGCAAATCCAATACGGTGGCTATTTTCATCAATCAGATCCGGGAAAAAGTCGGCGTCATGTTCGGCAATCCGGAGACCACCACCGGCGGGCGGGCTTTGAAATTCTACGCTTCGGTGAGGTTGGAAGTCCGGAAGATCGAAACGTTAAAACAGGGTTCGGACGTCATTGGCAGCCGGACCCGGGTAAAGGTCGTCAAGAACAAAGTGGCGCCGCCCTTTAAAGAAGCGGAGTTTGATATCATTTACGGCGAAGGGATTTCCCGGATTGGTTGCATTTTGGATATGGCAGTGGAACGCAACATCGTCAATAAGAGCGGCGCGTGGTTTTCTTACGGCGATATCCGGATCGGACAGGGCCGGGACAATGCCAAGGAATTTTTGGGAAAAGAGCCGGCGATGCTTGCCGAGATCGAACGGAAGGTCCGGGAAGATTTGGGCCTGGCAGTGTCTCAGGATGAGACGGCCGCTGCCAAGGAAAAAGCCGGCGGGAATAAAGAGGGTTAATGATCCGTGGCTGAACAACGGGTGATGGATGCGGCTTTAAAGTTATTAGCGAAGCAGGATCTGAGCCGGGCTCAATTATCCAGGAAACTGTCGAAAGCGGGCTTCGGGGAAGAGGAGATCGTCCAAAGCCTGGACCGCTTAAGCGGTTGGGGGTATTTGGATGACCGCAAGTATGGGATCGGCCGGGTCGAATGCTTCAAGGCCAAGCTGAAAAGCAGAAATTACACTCGAATGGCATTGCTGGATGCGGGCCTGGATGAAGGCTTGATCGAAAGCATCTTGGATGAATATTATCCTGCGGAAGCGGAAATTCAGGTTATCGCTGCGCTGCTTCGGAAGCGAGGCCCTCGGCGAACATCCATCCAGGAATGGAATTATTTAGTAAGATCCGGATTTGATGAAGAGGCCGTTCGCCGTTGTTTGCCGGAGCAATTCAACTGTTAGAGGGCACTTGACACTCCATTTAAAAAGGATTACAATGATTTCGTGAGGACAGAACATAAGCCGAGTTCTAACTCGGCTTGTTTTGTATATTTTTTTTATTATCTCTATTTCCGTTCTGACAGATTGGCTGTTTGAAATTCTTCCTGCTTTTGAAAATCTTCCTGCTAATGATGTTTTATCGCATATTTGAATTCAAAAAATGAGGAGGTGGTTGCTATCGTCCAACTAATATACGCAGTAGTAGGTATCGTTATCGGATATCTTGGATATATGATCTATGAAAAGCTGCAAATGCAGTCTGCAAAGGATTTTGCCAAAAAGATCATCGACGAGGCCCAAAAAGAGGTGGAATCCTTAAAACGGGAGGCCTTGTTAGAAGCCAAGGAGGAAGCTTTAAAAGTAAAAAACGAGCTGGAACGGGAAGTCCGTGAACGGCGTAATGATATTCAACGGCTGGAAAAACGGCTTGTTCAAAAGGAAGAATCATTAGATCGGAAATATGAGGTTTTAGAGAAAAAAGAGGAATCGTTAGCCAGAAAAGAAGCAGAAGTCGAGAAAATTAAAAACGAATTACAGGAAATTCACCAGCGCCATCGGAGTGAACTCGAACGAATCTCCGGATTAACCAGTGAAGAAGCGAAAGCGCTGTTGTTGAAAGATGTTGAAGAAGAAATTCAACAGGAAGTCGCTATCAAAATTCGGGAAATTGAAGCCCGGGCCAAGGAAGAGTCCGACCGCAAAGCGCGGGAAATCATTTCGTTGGCCATTCAACGGTGCGCCGCCGATCATGTGGCGGAAGCCACCGTTTCGGTAGTGGCTCTTCCCAGCGACGAGATGAAAGGGAGAATTATCGGGCGGGAAGGCCGTAACATCAGAGCTCTGGAAACATTGACGGGAATCGACTTAATTATCGATGATACTCCGGAAGCCGTCATTTTATCAGGGTTTGATCCGGTACGCAGGGAAGTTGCCCGGTTGGCCCTGGAGAAATTGATATCCGACGGTCGGATTCATCCGGCCCGGATTGAAGAAATGGTGGAGAAATCTCAAAAAGAGGTCGAAACCATTATTAAGGAAGAGGGTGAACGGGCTACCTTCGAAACCGGAATTCACGGGTTACATCCGGAGCTCATCAAATTGCTGGGCCGGTTAAAATACCGTACCAGTTACGGCCAGAATGTTTTGAAACACTCCATCGAAGTTTCCCACCTTTGTGGAATGATGGCCAGTGAACTTGGAGCCGATGTGATGCTGGCCAAACGTGCAGGCTTGCTGCATGATATCGGTAAAGCCGTCAATCATGAAGTTGAAGGTCCTCACGTCACGATTGGCGCAGATCTGGCTAAAAAATACCGGGAAAATCCTTTGGTTGTCAATGCCATCGCTGCACACCACGGCGATGTTGAACCGATGTCCATTGAAGCGGTTCTGGTTCAGGCCGCTGATGCTGTGTCGGCAGCCCGTCCGGGAGCCCGCCGTGAGACGCTGGAAACCTATATTAAACGGTTGGAGAAACTCGAAAATATTGCTGATTCATTTGACGGAGTCGAAAAAGCCTATGCGATTCAGGCCGGCCGTGAAATCCGGATCATGGTGAAACCGGATAAAGTGGATGATCTCCATTCGGTCAGGATCGCCAGGGAAATTGCCAAACGGATCGAAGCTGAACTGGAGTACCCGGGGCAAATCAAAGTCACGGTTATCCGTGAAACCCGTGCCGTAGATTATGCGAAATAAAGGCTTCGCACCAATTATGGTTTAGGATTATACAATGATAATATCTTCAGTTACCGGAGAGGGGGAGGAAGCATGAAAGGAATCTTCTGGAAAGACGGAGAAGCCTTCTCCAATTCCATGAGTTTAATAGCATTTTTGCTGGTAAGATATCCAGAGATTGCTTCAGTTCGCTTCGATCCCGTCCAAAAGACCTTACAGTTTTCGTTTGTGGTCACGTCGGATATCAGCGCGTCTCAGTTGGAAGAATTTAAGAACAATCTTTTATTGAGCGTGGAATCCATCGTGGAGTTCCACGGGCGGGAACTGGAACGGTTTGAGATCCAAACGGCTGATGACAGCAGTATGACATTTCTTGAGATTATCCGGGATATTGATTCCTTAAGTCAGGAAGAGATCACGTTAATGATCAGCCTGGTTAAACAGACCTTCGAGGGCTCATTGCTGTTGGAACCGGAGGATGTTGTGCAGGAAGAAGATCTCATGATGCAGGAAGAAATGATAGAACATATGTTGGAAGACCTCAAGGATTCGCAACAGGAAAAACGGTTGATAGGCTTTCGGGAAGAGGGTCGGGTTTTCATCTTTAACCGGGCAAATGTACAAAAGTGAGTTTATCCATGCCGAATATCTGAAATAAAAGGGTAGCTTTGTCCGGCAGAGCTACCCTTACCTTAAACCATAACGGTTTGTGGTCTCCCCGGAACATACGGGTATAAGGTATTAAGTTTAGGTTCCAGGAAAATGATAAAAAAACCGGCAGATAACCGGCATTTCCGGACCTAAACCGATACTTCGGGGAGATGCCGTCATGGTTTATTTTTTTGGAGGTGTCCAATGTGAATATATTGTTTATCGGAGATATTGTGGGCCGGCCGGGCCGGAGGATTATCAAAGCCTTTCTGAAGGATATCATTCACGAGGAATCCATTGATTTTGTGGTTGCCAATGGGGAAAACGCTGCCGGGGGGTTCGGGTTGACGCTGGAAGTATGTCATGAACTCCTGGATGCCGGCATAGACGTGATTACATTGGGGAATCATACTTGGGACAACAGGGATATCCATCGGGTATTGGAAGAGGTTGACTGCGTGGTAAGACCCGCCAATTATCCGGAAGGGACTCCCGGGGTAGGATATTATCTGGCTGAGTCCCGTAACGGCATGTTGGTGGGCGTTATCAATCTTATGGGTCAGGTATATCTGGATCCGCTGGCTTGTCCGTTTCGTACGGCCGACCAGTGTGTGAACATCCTGAAGAAAAAAACCCGTATCATTTTGGTGGACATGCATGCGGAAGCCACGTCGGAGAAGGTGGCTATGGGGTGGCATTTGGACGGGCGGGTCACCGCGGTGTTGGGAACCCATACCCATATTGCCACTGCGGATGCCCGGATTTTGCCCCAAGGAACCGGGTATATTACAGATGTGGGGATGACCGGCCCCCGAGATTCGGTGCTGGGGATCAAACCGGAAATCGTTTTGGAGAAGTTCTTAACGAAACGCCCGGTTCGCTTTGAATTGGCCGGAGGAGCCGTTGAACTGAACGCTGTGGTGATCGAAGCCAATGAATACGGCTTAGCCATCGGAATCCGGCCGATTCGGCGGGTGTTGGAAGAGTCTTGAATATGACGGGGAGTCTGGATGGAGCTGGTTAAAGTATCTTCACATTCCAATCCGAACGCTGTTGCCGGAGCCATTGCCGGTATCATCCGGGAACGGGGCAAGGTGGAAATGCAGTTGGTCGGTGCGGCAGCGCTCAATCAGGCGGTGAAAGCCATTGCCATCGCCAGGGGTTTTGTGGCACCGTCCGGTATCGATTTGATCTTTATTCCTTCGTTTACTGAGATTACCATTGACGGCCA
>JAKOSX010000054.1 GCA_029776595.1 Bacillota bacterium
AGAATCCGGCGGATTGAGCATGATGAGATGGCCGCCCGTCAGCTGATCCCTACGGTATAGCTCTGCATAAAAAGCCGCATCATGGTCAGAGATGAAATTTTCTTTTCCCCCACAATCCGTGAGGCTTCCGCCCACCATCTGCTTGACTTTCCCGTTATGGATATCAATACAAGGCCGGAATTTCATAGGCCGTCCCCACTAAGCAGTTTTACTGCCTAAAACAATGATGTTTCCGCTGTTGTCGATGCCCGCTATTTTAAACATATCATTGTCATTTCCGGGCAACACCCCGATGGGAGTCACTGTTTTATCCGCAAGCATAATCTTGGACAGCAAGACCTTGGTATTCCCATCCTCCGTATGGTAGCTGCGTAGCAATACGTTGCCATCCGGATAGAGATAGATCTGATAACTCAAATTGCTTCTTGTGCCGGTGGTATTCATATACCTGTAGGTGTTGGGTTCGGTATAAAGTTCCACGGATTTTGAGTATTTATAGCTGTCGTTGGGCTTGTAGATATTGAGCTGCATGGTATCCCACCACTCCTGGTAGGGGGAGAAGGTCAGGCCGTAAACCCATCCGCCCCGCAGGAAAACATCCCGAAGCTCATTGGGCATCTTCACAACCTCGGCCCTGTCCACATTGACAATCAGCGCTTTTGTGTAGGGGATATCACTTTCGCTTCCCATCACGCCCACAAACAAAGAAACATTTCCCGAACTGTCGATTTGAAGAGTCTGACGAGCCGCAATATCCGTTGAGGAATAGGGAGAGTAATAATTGGTTCCGGGAGTGAAGGCTCTAACCGTCCTTCCTTCCCCGTCAATCAACACAATGCCCACAGACATTTTATAATCACTGGACGGATCCGTTGAGCCGACCTTTTTCTCCGCATAAGTCAGCACATACCGATCCTTATTGCGGTCGTGAATCATGCCGGTAATAATATACTTGCCGTCGGGATCCTGTTCAACGGTGTCCAAAAAGTCCGGACGGAAATCAATTTCGGAAAAATCCGCCGTCGAATAAAAACGAATCTGGCAGTAGCTCAGAAAAATCTTGTCATTTCCTGCCCAGTTCACGGCATTCAGAGCAAAATAGGGGTATTGGGAAACGATTTGATCCCCGGTGGTCAAGTCCACAATCACGCCGTAATAAGAGGAAGCATCCTCATTATCCTTATTCCGATACAAAAATAGTTTTGTGCAATCGGGCGAAAGCGGCCCTTCCACATAGGTATACCCCGCCTCCAATTCGGTGAGGACGGAAGTCGACAAATCCTCAGCAATCTTATAAATTTTTTGTCTGCCCTCCTGCTTTTTGGGCTCCACCAGATAGCTGCCGTAGTTCATGGAAGAGGTAACGACGGAGCTGGTTTGGTGAAAAGCATAACTGCTGGCAATTGTTGTTTCCGAAATGGGCGTATAAGAGGTTTCATTGGGTTGAACAGTTTTGCAACCGGTCAGTAAAAAGATGGACCCCAACATCACGGAACAAAACCGTTTAATAAATTTCATAACACCATGCCTTTCCGTGTCCTTTTGAATGCGACACAAAATTTTTTGTTTGCCGTTTGCATCAATCGGCAAACTCCAACATTCTTTTGCGAAAATGCATATAATTTTCAAAGCTGACTTCTTCGGGCACGCCGTGGTCACAGCAGGGAATATATCCCCCCCGTTTTTTCATAACCGGCATAATCCGGTCGACCTCCCGGTCAATTGCGTCCTTTCCGGCCGCCAGTATCCGCTTGTCAAATCCCCCGCGTATCAGCAGGTCAGGCCATCTTTTACCCACTTCAACCACATCGCAACCGGAAGCGACCTCAAAGGGGCTCATATAAGTCATGCCGATTTCCTGATAAAGATCAATCACCGGAATGCAAAAACCATCGGTGTCAATCTGAATGACAAGCTGCCCGTTACGGGAAGGTTGCCGTTTTTTCATATTGGCAATCAACTGTTGATAATAGGGGAACAAAAATTCCCGGATCATTTCTGGGGCAATCAGGGGACCCTGGTTGTAACAAATATCTTCTGCTAAAAAAATCTCGTCAAAGGTAATTTCCTTTTGATAGCGGGCAATGGTCTTGTCCGCCAAATTCAGCCAGGTTTCCATGCAGGCGTGGATCACTTCGGGCTGATCGTAAAACATATAAAGCAGTTCCACCGGACCGATCAGGCTGCGAAGATACATATACCCGCCCACAACCAGCTGAGCCATCCACTTGCCTTCCCGGGCGGCCCCTTTCGCCTCCTCGATTCGACGGTTGATATCCGCCAGCCGCTCGGGCGTTTCAGGATCCATTCTCCATTTTATATTCTCTTCAAAGGTTTTCATATTTTTAACCGGATGATCCACATACTCGGGCATAAATCCGCTACGCTTCCCTTTGAAATACAGCACATGGCGGCCGCTGAAATCCTGAACGATCTCATGGGTTTCGCCCCTGTCCGCAATCCATTTCTCTTCAAACCGAGGATAAAGCTCCGCTTCACACCAGCCAAGCCCCCCCATCGGATAATCCCCCCTCGGATCAAATCCGAAAAGAGCATTGAGGTCGGTATCTTTGGTCAGATAGCCCTCCCTGATCCAACGGTCCAGGCTGTAATAACCAAATTCGGTCTGGTAAATGGCT
>JAKOSX010000055.1 GCA_029776595.1 Bacillota bacterium
TACGCCGTCTCTGCTGGCTTCGGCAAAGAGCCGGGCGCACAGCGCGGCACGTTCCGGAGTAAATCCCTTTTTTAAGAGAACTCGGTTGAACTGATTTTGCATTTCTTCGAATGGTACACGCATGGGGAAACCTCCTTTGGTTGTCTTCCCCATAGTATTAGCTATTGAATCGCAGATCACCTCCTTTGGGCTTTTTGCATACTATGCATAAAAAGGCAGGTAAAGGGAGGGGTTTGTGTTGAAAAAAACCTGGTTTATCCTGCTGCTGATTTTAGTGATGATCAGCGGCACAGCGTGCAATCAATCTCGGGATGTGGATAAGGTCCGTCTTTCGGAAGTGGTCCGGTCGGTCTTTTATGCGCCCCAATATGTGGCCATCAGCCAAGGCTTCTTTAAGGAGTACGGGATCGACATTGAGCTTTCCACCGCCTGGGGAGCGGACAAAGGTGCGGCGGCTCTGGTCTCCGGCAGTGTGGATATTGGCTTTTTCGGTCCGGAGGCAGCCGTCTATGTTTATAACCAGGGGGCTAAAAACTATTTAGTGGCCTTTGCCCAGTTGACCAAAGGCGACGGCTCCTTTTTCATGGTCCGGCAGCCGATGCCCGAATTTAAATGGGAGGATGTGAAAGGAAAGT
This sequence comes from Bacillota bacterium, assembly GCA_029776595.1. GTDB lineage: Bacteria > Bacillota > UBA4882 > UBA8346 > UBA8346 > JAKOSX01. The sequence goes on from JAKOSX010000055.1 coordinate 636, forward strand.
CGATTATCGGCGGCCGTAAGGGCGGCGTCCCTCAGATGGTGATGGAGTATGTCTTGCGGAAACACGGGATCGATCCGTTTAAAGACGTCAATATGATTCAAAACATCCAATTTACGGCCACCGCAGGGGCGTTTCAAAGCGGAACCGGCGACTTTATTCAATTGTTTGAACCGACGGTGTCGGTCTTGGAGAAAGAAGGCGTCGGTTATGTGGTGGCATCCTTCCGGGTGGCCGGAGGGGTGGTTCCTTATACGGCATATCATGCCCGGGCGGACTTCATCAAAAAACATCCGGATCTGATTCAACGGTTCACCAATGCCATCTATAAAGGGCAGATCTGGGTCCAGAACCATTCGGCGGAAGAGATCGCCGAAGCCATTAAGAGTTTCTTCCCGGATATCGAGATGGAGATCCTGGTCAAAGCGATGAAACGGTATCAGGCCCAGGATACCTGGTCTCAAAATCCCATCATGACCAAAGCTGCATTCGAGCATTTGCAACAGATTATTGAAGAAGCCGGTGAGCTGGAAAAACGGGTTCCGTACGAGAAGATGGTGAATACCGAATTCGCGGTGAAGGCCATCCAAATCGTCCAACCATAGGAAGCAGGTGGTGATGGGTGGATAAAGTCACATTGGTCGGTGTTTACATGACCTATGTTAATAAATCCGGAGAAATTCCGGCACTTGCCGATGTCCATCTGAACGTTAAAGCGGAGGAATTCGTTTCGCTTCTGGGACCCAGCGGTTGCGGCAAGAGTACCGTTTTGTCATTGATTGCAGGGATGCTTCGTCCGACCAGGGGGCAGATTCTGATTGACGGTGAACCGGTGGCTGGGACGTCGCCGAAAATCGGCTATATGTTGCAACATGATCATTTGTTGGAATGGCGTAATATCCGACACAACGTCTATCTTGGACTGGAAGTGCGCGGCTTGGCCGATAAAGAGCATTGCCGTCATGCCGATGAGCTTCTTATCCGTTATGGGTTGGGCGGATTCATGAACCGTTATCCTTCGGAACTTTCCGGCGGAATGCGCCAGCGGGCTGCGTTGGCCCGCACCCTGGCGCTGGAACCGGAGGTGGTGCTTTTGGATGAGCCGTTTTCGGCCTTGGATTACCAAACGCGCCTGTTATTGGAGGAGGAAGTGGCCACCATTTTAAAACAAGAGCGTAAAACGGTGATATTGGTCACGCATGATATCGCCGAAGCCATCGCCATGTCGGACCGGATTATCGTCCTGTCGGCCCGGCCCGGTACAGTCAAAGCGGAGTATACCATCAAACTGAGCGGCAAAAACGATTCTCCCTTTGCGGCGCGGCAGGCGCCGGAGTTCCGGGAATATTTCAGAGAGATCTGGAGCGTATTGGAGGAAAGCCATGCAGCAGCCCGTTAAGAAAAACGTCCGTTTTTATTCCCGTTGGTTCCGGCGGGGAGCGGTCTCCGAGGCCCACGGCGAGTACCTGGAGCGAATACGGAAACGAGAAATGTTAATCGTCAGCTATCAGGTGCTTATTGGCCTGATGTTCCTGGTCTTTTGGGAAGTCGGAGCCCGGGTGGGATGGATCGATCCGTTTATCACCAGCCAGCCTTCGAAAGTGGTGGATACTATCGTCGGTTTGTTCCATTCCGGTAAATTATGGATTCATATTTGGACGACGGTCTGGGAGACCACGGTAGGCTTTATCCTGGGAACAGTGGGCGGTTCGTTGATTGCCGTCTTGTTATGGTGGTCCAAATGGGTGGCGGATATTTTAGAGCCGTATATCGTGATCTTGAATAGTGTACCGAAAGTAGCTTTAGGACCGGTGTTCATCGTCTGGCTCGGCAGCGGCACGCCGGCGATTTTAATGATGGCTTTGTCTATTTCGGTGATCGTCACGGTAATGATGGTCTTTAACGGATTCAATGAGGTCAATCCGGATACCATCAAATTGATGCAGAGTTTTGGGGCGACGCGGCAACAGATTTTAACGAAGGTGGTATTGCCGGCGACTTTTCCCACGATGATTGCGGCGTTAAAAGTGAATTTGGGCCTCTCCCTGGTGGGAACCATCGTTGGTGAATTTCTGGTGTCCAAAGAAGGCCTTGGATATTTAATCGTCTACGGAGGCCAGGTTTTTAACATGAGTCTGGTGATGGCCAGCGTTATTATCCTCTGTATCGTGGCGGCATTGCTGTATTATGCCGTGACTGTCCTGGAAAAACGGCTGATTCATTGGAAATGACGATTTCGGCCTGAAAATTTGACCCGGCGCGGGGCCGGGTTTTTCTTTTGCAATTTTTTTATGAAAATTACGTTACAAGATGATAGTGACTTATAAAAAAGTCTATACTGATATTGTTGAAGTTCGGTTCTGTTTCCAGAAATTATCGGGAATGACAATGGAACGGACTGGCTAACCGGAATTGACTGTGGTACGTTTAAATAGACTCCTTATCATTTATTATTATGGAGATGATTTATCCATTGAAACGTAAATTGATAATAATTTTCTTAATATTCGTCCTGGGGGCTACGGTGGTTTACGGGGCCACATTACCGAAAAATATGCGGCAGAAACTGGAGAATATCCGGACAGCGTCGTCGGTGTATGACCGTAACGGCAAACTCATCGGCAATCTTTATTACTATCGCCGCATCTGGACGCCTATCTCCAAAATTTCTCCGTTACTTCAAAAGGCGGTCGTTTCCATTGAAGATGCCCGTTTTTATAAACATAACGGTATCGATCTTAAGGGAATAGCCAGGGCGGCGGTTCATAATCTAATCCCCGGCGGAGCCATGGAGGGCGGAAGCACCATCACCCAACAGTTGGCAAAAATCTCCTTGTTATCGTCGGAGCGGACCGTTTCCCGTAAAGTGCAAGATATTACTTTGGCGCTTCAAATTGAACAAACCTATAGCAAACAAGAGATCTTGGAGCTTTATCTCAACAGCGTTTATTTGGCCCACGGTAATGTGGGGGTTGAGGCGGCTTCCAGGTATTTCTTTAATAAATCTGCCGCTGATCTGAATCTGAGCGAAGCGGCATTGATTGCCGGAATGATTCGAAGTCCGGAAAACTATTCGCCGTTAAAAAATATGGCTACGGCCAAAAAACGCCGCGACCTGGTTCTCAAGAAAATGGCCGAATATAAGTATATTACCCAGGCTCAGGCCAAAGCGGCCATGGCCACTGGCATTAAAATCGTTAAACAAAACAATAATGCGACGGTCGGAGGGTATTTCCTGGATTATGTCAAAGAGCAACTGATAAAGCAAGGTTTCACCGAAGAGCAGTTGCGTTTTGGCGGTTATAAAATTTATACCACTTTGGATTTAAATGCTCAAAAAGCTGCGGAACAAACCATGGCGGCTCAACTGCCGAAGATTGCGTCGGCCAAGATTCAGCCTCAGGGCGCATTGGTCTCATTGGATGTCAAATCCGGAGAAATCCTGGCGATGGTCGGCGGCAGGAGTTATGCCGGCAGCCAGTATAACCGGGCGGTCAAGTCATACCGTCAGCCCGGTTCGGCAGTGAAACCTTTCGTTTATGCTACAGCCCTGGAAAAAGGGTATACGGCGGCATCCATCATTGAGGACAAACCCTTATCCATCGTGTTGGAGAACGGGACCGAATGGTCGCCCGAAAATTATGACCGGACATATCGGGGGCCCATTTCGTTGCGGGTGGCTTTGCGGCATTCCGTGAATACGGTGGCAGTCCAACTGCTGCAGGATATAGGTCCGCAGACGGTCGCCGAACAGATGGAGCGGATGGGCATCACCAGTTTGGTAAAGAAAGGTGCAGTGAATGATATCAATTTGGCTCCGTTGGCGCTGGGCGGTTTGACCAAAGGCGTCACTCCGCTGGAATTGGCTGCAGCCTATCTGCCTTTCCCCAATTTAGGCGTCTATGTGGAACCGACGGCCGTCCGGAAAGTGGTGGATCGAAACGGCAAGACGGTGAAAAAGTATACGGCGAAGAAGAGAGCCGTACTTTCCGCTGAAACGTCATATATTATGACTATGCTGATGAAAGACGTGGTTGAGCAGGGGACCGGTCAGCGGGCTAAACTTTCCCAATATCCGGTGGCCGGCAAGACCGGTACGTCCAGCGATTATACCAATGCTTGGTTTGTAGGGTACACACCGCAGGTCGTGACGGCGGTCTGGATCGGAAATGACCGGCAGGATATGCCAATGAAATATAAAGAACGGACCATTGGCAGCGCGACAGCGGCACAATTGTGGGGCGCATATATGAAGTCGGCCATGGCCGGGCGTCAGGTGGTGGACTTCACTCAACCGCCGGGCATTGTTTGGGCGGATGTGGACCCCAAAACGGGCCTGGTGGTTCCGGGGATTTTCAACCGGGACACCTATCAGGAAGTATTCAACGCGAAAAACATTCCGGCCAGCAACTCATATAAGATTTGGAACTGGTTCTTCCCGGAAAAACAAGCGCCGGAAGACGAAAGTGGCAAGAAACCCGGAGCGCCGGATCCGTCCACACCCGATGTGGAACAGTTTTAATACAAAGGGGTGAACCGGCATTGCGTCTGGAACGGTTGTTGGCCAATATGGGCTGCGGGACCCGGAAAGAAGTAAAATTGCTCATTAAATCCGGGAAAGTGGCCGTGAACGGAAAAATCCTGCGGGATCCCGGGGCCCAGGTCATTCCGGGGCAGGATCAGATCGTCTGTAACGGGCAAGCGGTGGAGTACCGGAAGTATATCTATCTGATGATGAATAAGCCGGCCGGGGTTATTTCAGCGACGGAAGATGCGAAAGACCGGACCGTCTTGGATCTGTTGGATCCCCAATACCGTCATAAAGGGATTTTTCCGGTGGGGCGTTTGGATAAGGACACGGAAGGATTATTGTTATTGACCAATGACGGCCCTTTGGGGCATCGGCTGTTGTCACCGAAAAAGAAGGTGTTCAAGACGTATTATGCCCGTGTCCAAGGGCAGGTCACTGCGGCGGACCGGGAAGCCTTCCGCAACGGCATCGTTTTGGATGACGGCTACCGGACGCTTCCCGGCGATCTGAATATTTTGTCGGAAGGACCGATATCCGAGGTGGAAGTGATGATCTGCGAGGGGAAGTATCATCAGGTGAAACGGATGTTTTTGGCCTTGGGAAAGCAGGTCCTCTATTTAAAACGGGTGGCCATGGGAGATTTGGTTTTGGATCCCCGGCTGCGACCGGGAGAATACCGTGAGCTGGAGTCGGAAGAGATACAGCGGTTAACCGCTGTGACAGAATAACAATAAAAATGAAACGGAAGGCGCTTGCCTTCCGTTTTTATAACGCAGTCTCCCCGGTTTCACCAGTGCGGATGCGGATCACTTCGTCGACAGTGGAGACGAATATCTTTCCGTCACCGATTTCGCCGGTTCGGGCATTGTCAATGATGGTCTTGATGATCAGAGGAGCTTCGGCATCCTGGGTGACAACTTCCAGTTTGATTTTGGGAATCAGATCGACTTTATACTTTTCACCCCGCCATTGTTGAACGATGCCTTTTTGTTTGCCGTGGCCTTCGATTTCGGAGATCATCAGGCCTGCATAACCCACTTTTTCCAGGGCCGTACGGACATCATCCAGTTTTTCGGGGCGGATTACCGCGATGATGTGTTTCATCTTTATTTCCCTCCTTCAAATACGCTTTTCGCAGAAGTCGCGACAGCGATGGTTTCGCCGTTTCCGTTTTGTAATGCGGAAAATACGGGTTTACGGCTTAAAAATTCAGGATAGGCGCTGTTGCCGTGTTCTCCGATATCCAAGCCTTGAATTTCTTCATGAAGGCTGACCCGGATACCGATGGTGTGTTTCAGGATGAGCCAGGTGATCATGGATGCCGTGAATGTAAAGATACCTGTGGCAATGATACCGACGAGCTGAGCGCCGAGTAAGGTAAATCCGCCGCCGAAGAAGAGACCGTTTCCGGTGGCTACGCCGGTAATGCCGTCTTGAGCAAAGAGGCCTACGGCGATGGTACCGAAGATACCGTTGACTAAATGGACGGAGATGGCGCCGACCGGATCGTCGATTTTCAAACGGTCAAAGCCGATGACGGAGAAGACCACTAAGGCACCGCCGATACATCCGATGATTAAAGCGCTGGGTACACTGACAAATGCGCATCCGGCGGTGATGGCTACCAGGCCGGCCAAACAGCCGTTGATGGTCATGCCTAAGTCAGGTTTACCCAGGAGAAGCCAGGAAACTATAGTGGAACTGAGGGTTCCGGCAATGGCTCCGGTGTTGGTGGTCATTAAGATGTGCGCAATGGCATTGGGATCGGCGGCCATGGTGGAACCAGGGTTAAACCCGAACCAACCCAGCCAGAGGACGAAAGCGCCAAGTGTGGCAATGGTAAGGTTATGGCCGGGGATGGGATTGATTTTTCCGTCGTTGCCGTATTTGCCAAAGCGGGGGCCCAAAGCGATGGCGCCGGCTAAGGCAGCCCAACCGCCGACGGAGTGGACGGTGGTGGAGCCGGCGAAATCGAACATACCCAATTGGCCTAACCAGCCGCCGCCCCAGATCCAGTGACCGACGATGGGATAGATGAAAGTCGCCATGATGAATGAGAACAGAATAAAAGCAAGGTATTTGATACGTTCAGCCACGGCACCGGATACGATGGTCCCGGCAGTACCACAGAAGACCAATTGGAAGAAGAATTTGGCCATGAGCGGAACTCCTGCCCAGGAGATGGCGGTATAGACGCCACGGTAAGCATCTCCGGTGGCCGGGGAGTTGTCGGCGCCGCTTACGAAGAACAACCCTTTAAGACCGATGAACGGGTTGCCGTCTCCCCACATCAGCCCCCAGCCCAAGATGAGGAAGCCCAAGGATGATACGGCGAAGACGATGAAGTTTTTTGACAGGATGTTGACACAGTTCTTGGCCCTGGCAAAACCGGCTTCGACCATTGCAAAGCCTGTGTTCATGAAGAAAACCAGCATTGCTGCTAGGGCAACCCAGAGTGTGTCCAGAATGACTTGAGTTTCCATAGTGATTACCTCCTTTTAAATTTCCTCTTGTAAGGTTTTTGGATTTTATGAAAAAATAATAACACAAACCTGACATAACATCAACAATAAATTAGTAATTAAAGGATTTTTAACAAAAATTAGCCCATATACATAACACAAATATAACAATCCGGGGCCGGCCAAGCGATATTCTGGATTTGAAGGTTCCTGCCGTGGTAATATAGTGGCATGGAAGGAAATGATTCCGAAAAAGGAGCGATAAGATGATTCGGTGTATTGCCATTGACCTCGATGATACGTTATTACGAACGGATTTAACCATTGCCGGTCCGGATCGGGAAGCCATCTCCCGGGCGGTGGCCAAAGGGATCAAAGTACTGCTGGCTTCGGGGCGGATGGTCCAGTCGATGAAACCTTATGCCGAAGAGCTTGGGCTGGATGTGCCGTTAATCGCATATAACGGGGCTATTGTGCAGGAGGCGGTATCCGGGGAGATCCTGTATCACCGGCCGGTTCCCCGGCAGGAAGCATTGGATGTGTTGACGGTGTTTCGCCAAAGCGGTGTTCATTTAAATGTATATGTGAATGATCAGTTATATATGGATCAATTGACGCCTTGGGGTCAGCGGTATGCAGCCAACGCGCGGGTGGAAACCCATGTGGCGGACTTGGCGGAGTTATTAAAGGAACATCCTTCCCATAAACTGTTGGGCGTCGGGGAAGTTGACCGGATCGATGCTTTACAGGAACAGTTGCAATCTCAATTTGGCGATAAGCTGTATTTTGTCAAATCCAAACCCACGTATTTGGAGATATTGGCGCCGGAGGTTTCCAAAGGCCGGGCGTTGCAAGAATTGGTTGCCGCATGGGGGTTCTCCCGGGAAGAGGTGATGGCCATCGGGGATGCGCCTAATGATTTATCGATGATTACATGGGCCGGAACCGGGGTTGCCATCGGCAATGCTTCGGAGGTTGTGAAAAAAGCGGCAGATTTTGTGGTGGCGGATCATGATCATTGCGGCGTTGCCGAGGCCATCCGGCGGGCTGTTGGAATATAAAAAAGAGCTGATTCAGCTCTTTTGTTTTTATGTGAAATTTATTATAAGAATTTGTTTTCGGATGTGATGGAAGCCGGGTCCACCGATTGGTTGAGAAAGCGGGCCACGGTTTGGACGTCCTGTGCCGGGGCCGGTGGTGCCGGCATATAAAACATCCGCTGTTGGGCATATTCGCTGATTCGCTGCTGGGTTTGTTCGCATTGCGCCCGCATTTGCAGCAAAGCTTGGCGAAGTTGCGGATTGCTGGTTTCGGTGGCGGCCTGGGTAAACATGACTGCGCCGGTCTTGGCGATCTCCAGTGCGTCCAGCGTCATTTCGCGTTCGGTATACATTCATAAACCTCCTTTACATTAAATATGACATGAGCGTGCGGACGTTGGCTGCCGCAGTCAAGGCGCATTCGTTAAAAAAGCCGGCCAATTGGGGATCGCTGCAATTGTTGGCGTAAAGCTTGAATTTTTTGGCAGTCAAATCTTCATTGGCAATCAGCTGTTTTAAGGTATTCAATTCCATTTGGGTAATATTGGCCACGCAATCACCTCCTCTGTTTTCCTGCTAATTACATTTCCCGACTTCGTATGGGTTTATACGTCATTTGAAAAGGGAGGAAATATTCATAATCCGGTTAGGAATTCAATAAAGATTAAATAGACGAGCAATATTATTGCGTTTGCAACGGCCGCTGAAACGTTTGAATATCAGGGGAAATGGGATTTTCATTAAAATTGTATGGTGGTCGCGTTAAGGATCGCGGCAGGAAATTGAAGAAAAATGTCGAATAAAAATTAACAACATAACAGAAAAAACGCGTTTGAAGTGGCGCTGTACCGGGCGGGGGTGATATTTGAGGACGTTGATATGTTGGAGGGGGTTGTCAGATTAAGCTTGGGGAAACTTTGATCACGTTTGTGATTGATAAAGTTATAAAAAATAAGGAGGCTTTATTTTTATGGCTAAAGTAGTATTTGAACACGTGTATAAACGCTTTAGCGGCGGAGTCGTTGCAGTCAGCGACATGAACCTTGAGATTAAAGACAAAGAGTTCGTGGTATTCGTTGGTCCGTCCGGTTGCGGTAAAACCACCTCGTTGCGGATGATTGCCGGTTTGGAGGAAATTTCCGAAGGTAACATCTATATCGGGGACACCTGTGTGAACAACGTTGCTCCGAAGGACAGAGACATCGCCATGGTTTTCCAAAACTATGCTCTCTATCCTCATATGGACGTTTACAACAACATGGCTTTCGGGTTGAAACTTCGTAAATTCCCGAAAAGCGAGATCGATCGCCGCGTTAAGGAAGCTGCAAAGATTCTCGGCATCGAAAACCTGTTGGACCGGAAGCCGAAAGCTCTCTCCGGTGGTCAGAGACAGCGGGTTGCCTTGGGACGCGCCATCGTCCGCGAACCGAAAGTCTTCTTGATGGACGAACCGCTCTCCAACTTGGACGCTAAACTCCGGGTTCAAACCCGTGCCGAGATCAGTAAATTACACAATCGTCTCCAAACCACCATCATTTATGTTACCCACGACCAAGTCGAAGCCATGACCATGGGCGATCGGATCGTGGTTATGAGAGACGGTATCATTCAACAAGTGGGTGCGCCGCTCGAAATCTACGATCATCCGAACAATGTGTTCGTTGCCGGATTTATCGGTACTCCGCCGATGAACTTCCTGGACGGCGTGGTCAAAGACGACAACGGTAAGCTGGTTGTGGACTTCGATGTCTTCAAAGTCCGGATTCCGGAAGGCAAATTCAAGAATGTCCGTCAATATCTCAATAAACCGGTCATCTTCGGTATCCGTCCCGAATCCATTATGGAAGCCGAATACGTCCAGGCTGCTGAGGAAGATATCGTTGTTGCCACCGTTGATGTATCCGAGTTGATGGGTTCCGAAATTTACCTCTATATGTCTGTCGGTAATCACTCCTTCATCGCTCGGGTGGATTCGCATTCCAAAGCCAGAGACGGCGAACAACATCGGGTGGTATTCGATACCAACAAAATGCATCTCTTCGACAAAGAAACCGAAAAAGCAATCCTCTAATCAATCAAGGCCCCGTCAAACGGGGCCTTTTAAATTTGTCCGCTACTTTAATTACGGTCGACTTCATGATATAATTTAACATATTTGACAATGATTTGTTCCGGTCATTGGGATAACGATTCCATGGAACGGATGGCTGTTTCCGAAGCCGGATAGAGCAGCGGTTTTTCAATGCATTGTGATAATCCGCGGCTGATGATGTCGGCCATTTTCATCACCAAGTTTAAACGGGTATTCTGCAATACCATATACTCCATAAATCCTCCCACATTGACGATGCCGATAACCTGGAGGTCACCGACGGGCGGTAAGTCCTTGTTAACTCCCGTACCCGGCTGGAGCGGGCCTTCCTTGATGCTAATAAATCCTACGCTTTCCGAACGCCCCAAACACGCATCGATTGCAATAACGAACGGGTCACGGTATTTTCTGGAAATAACTTGAATAGTTTCTTGAAGATTCACGGCATGCACCGGCTTATCCAGTGTGCCGTAGACCATGTCGGGGTTGATGCCGCGCTCGATCAATTTGGAACCGGTAAGAGGCCCCAGACTGTCGCCGGTGGAGCGATCCGTGCCGATGCAGAGAATCACCAGTTCTTGAGTGGGTCGATACAGGAGCGATAAATAAAGATTCATTTGATTGGCAAAAGTAGAGACGGCTAAGGGTTGATCCACATGGATTTTGGCGTTGGCGACGGAAGATCCCTTTTCGTCTTTTGATTTATTCAACGGATTCCACATTCGATTTCCCCCTGTATTCAGTCGTTGGCAAAGGATTTGCCCATTTCAGGAATAAAGATGGTACAATTCCAAGTAGTTTATTATATGTATTTATTTAACAGGTTATTCAAAGGTAAGGTCAAAGGGTTGGAGGGTTGAGCGTGCAATTGTTTCGGGATTGTCTGAATAAATTGGCGGCCGGAAACAAAAACGGGTATTTGCTCAGTATTATCGTTGGCAGCGGATTGTTTTTAGCGGTGGTAACCGGTATTCTCCTGATGGGGGGGAAGGTTTTAAACGGAGTGCGGGTCGGCGGAGTAGAGGTGGGCGGCCTTCGGACTCAGGTTGCCAGCCAAAAGTTAGCTGAACATTTTGATCCGTTGTTAACCAAGAAAGTTGTTTTGAGTTACAACAACCGTAGTTTTAGCGTCGTTCTCAATGCTTTGGGCATCCATCCCGATTATCAACGGTCTGCGGTCAATGCGTATCGTATCGGCCGCCGCGGTGATCTTTGGAACCGGATCCGGGAACGGTTCCGAGTTTACCGTCACGGAGCCGATCTTCCGTTGAGTTTTAACCACAATGAGCAGGCTCTGGATTCCTTTTATCGCATTTTGGAGGCCAGTTTTGCGGTGGAGCCGGTCCGGACCGTCGTCTATGTGGATGCCGCCGGAAAGGTGAGTTACACCCAGAGTAAAGACGGGAAAGCCATCGACCGGGCCCGGTTGACCCGGATGTTGGAAGAGGCCTTGGTCCGTCCGGAAGTGAATTTCATTGAAATCCCGGTCAATGTGGTGAAACCCTGGCTTTCCGAAGCGGACGTGGAACGGTGGGGTTTAAATACGGTATTGGGGATGTACAGCACCCGGTTTAACCCGACCTTAACCGACCGGGTCCATAATCTGAAGGTGGCTTCCAATGCCATCAATAACGTTATCCTTTATCCCGGTCAGAATTTTTCCTTTAATACCTGGGTCGGCCCACGGCTGTCCGAAACCGGATATAAGGAGGCCCCGTTGGTCGTTGAGGGGGAATTGGTTCCCGGTATCGGCGGGGGTGTCTGCCAAGTCACATCGACTCTGTATAATGCGGTTTTACTGGCCAATATGAAGGTCGTTACCCGTTATAACCACTCGATCCCCATCACATATGTGCCCATGGGCCGGGATGCAACGGTGGTTTATGGCGGATTGGATTTTATCTTTGAAAACAATTTAAAGACTCCGGTGCTGTTGGTGGCGATGGTGGAGGCTTCGACGCTGCGGGTGGCGGTGTTAGGGAAAAAGCAGGGATGGAAAGAGGTGTTTCTGGAGACCGAGGTTTTGGAGAAGTACCCTTACCAAACCAAGGAAGAATATGATCCGTCGCTGGGAGAAGAGGAGCGGGTCAAAGTCCAGGACGGCCGGGATGGGTTTAAAGTGGCGTTATATCGGACGGTGACATATGAAGGCGGCAGGCTGGATAGACAGTTGGTGAACACCAGCGTCTATCCCTCCAGGGCTGAAAAATATAAAACCGGAAAACACCCGGGTAAAAAGGAAAAATCTTCCGGAATCCGATAATCCGATATTTATCCGGTATCCTCCTCGATGCGGCTGAAGGTTGTCTTGACAACACTTTTTGGGCTAAGCTATAATA